>JACQCE010000022.1 GCA_016201765.1 Nitrospirota bacterium | reverse complement strand
TGTAATCCGCCGCCATTGGGATGGCACTCATTCGGTCTGGTGGGGCACACGACGCTTAAACTTAAACCAGGAGGGCCGCTCTGGACAGAAGCGGTCAGATCACGTGTCAAACGCCGCGGTCAGTTTCATTTGCTAATAACAGTCAGGCCACGCCGGCTCCCCCCCCCGCTCCCCCACATTCCATACTCCATGCAACAAAAAAAGCCTCCCGACGCTTGGTCGAGAGGCTTTTTCGTCACGTGTCGACGCGTCTTAGGCGATGACGACGTTGCTGGCCTGCAGGCCTTTGGGGCCCTGGGTGATCTCAAATTCCACCGCCTGGCCTTCGTTGAGCGATTTATAACCGTCGCCCGTAATCGCCGAGAAGTGGACGAACACATCCGGACCGGCGGCTTCCGCCTGCGTAATAAACCCGAAGCCCTTGTCCGCGTTGAACCATTTGACTGTACCTTTTGCCATAACCGTGTAACCTCCGTTAAGTGTAAGTTGGCTCCATTCCAGGCGGGCTTCACAGACCATAAAAAAAACCGCAGAGCCTTGTGTAACAGCGCTGCGGTTGCTCATGACCTACAAACCCCACCGAAACAAAGCTTGCTTACTTTACAGGGAACCGGGCAGGAAGTCAACTATTATTCCTTGCACTCTCTACTCTCTACTCTCTACTCTCCACTCTCTACTCTCTACTCTCTACTCCCGGCTCTTCGCTCTTCACTATCCACCGCCTTCCTCACAGCTTCTCCAAAAACTTCCTGATCCGCTTCGCATTCGCGCCCACGTCGCTCTTCCCCACCCGGGAGACCGATCGGATATCGACGCGCGCGCTCTTCTCCTCCGGTGTGATCCGAATCACAATATCGTCCTTGAAGCCAAACCACCGGGTCGTGTCGACCGCTTCAATCCGCAGCGCCGCGCGGTCGGCCGCCACCATCCGCCATCCCAGCTCCCCGACCACCTTCAGGGCCCGATCGAACGCCTCCTCCGGCGTCATGAGCAGTGACGCGGGCACGATGTCGGGATAGGCAAACTGCTGCAGCTTGGCCACGTCCGGGCCGCCGTATTCAACCGGATTGGCCGCATCTTTCCGCAGGGGCAGGATGGCGACAAATTGGGGCGGGTTCCCGGTGTCTGTCGTGATGTCGTGAATGGCCGGCACACGCTTGGCCGTCTGCTGCCAGCTCCACGGCACCCATGCCACGGCCAACCCAAGCGCCAGGCCGCAGGCCGCCGCCACACTTCCGGAGCCGTTCCGCGCCACTGCCGCGCGAATCAACCCCGCCAGCGAGAGGCACGCGGCGAAGAGGGCCAGATAACCGCCGCCGGTCAGGATCAGAAAGCCCATTCTGAAATGCCACCATCCCAGCCGGCTGCCCACCCCCGCGAGCATCATCGCCACCCCGGCCAGCGCCGCGAGTCCCAGACCATACACCCCAAACCGTGACACCAAACGTGTCAGCCTCTTCATGCTCTACCCTCTACGTCCCATTTTCCTTTCTCCGCAACTCGTCCTTGCCTTTCACTTTCCACTTGTCACTCTCCACTTTCCACTATTCCATTCCCCGCTACCGTGCGACGGACGTGCGGGCATCGATCACGGCGCCGCTCATCGTGCCTTCAACACTGGCCACATACGCCTTGGCCACGACCGCCGCCGGCACGCCGGCCGAGCTGTCCCTGCCCATCGCCTCCAACGTCTCCTTCACCCACGGCGGAGAGACGACATTCACGCGGACCCCCTTCGGCAGCTCCAACGCCGCCGCCCGCACGAAGCCTTCAATTGCCGCATTCACCGGACTGATCGCGGCGCTGCCCGCCATCGGCTCCATGCTCAGCACGCCGCTCGTCAACGTGAACGAGCCCCGTTCGGCGATCACGGGAAGACCCAGCCGCACCAGATTGACCTGGCCCATGAACTTGTTCGACAGGCCCAGATGGAAATCCTCATCGGTCAACTCCTTCAGCGCGCCGAACTTCGCCAGCCCCGCCGCGCAGACGACGGCGTCGAACGAGCCGACGGCGCGGTAGAGCTTCTTGATGGATGCGGGCGAGGCCAGATCCACCTGATACTCGCCCCAGCGATGACCGACGATGACGGCATGGTCGCGGCTGGAGACCGCCTTGACCACCGCCCGCCCGATGGTGCCCGTTGCGCCGATCACGATAATCTTCATCCCCGCCTCCCGGTTGAGCGACTTCCTCCGCCCTTCTGCCCCAGCTCTTCACGATCCACTTTTCACTTCTTTCTTTTCACTCGTCACTCGTCACGTTCCACTATCCACGCTCTCTTTCACTCCCGACCAGCATCGGGGCATAGACGGACAGAAACAGCGCAAAGGCACTGATCCAGAGCACCTGGGACAGCCCGATCCAGACCACATACTGGGAGGGATTCAGCAACGGCAAGAGCACCCTGACGATCGCGGCGGCGAACAGACCGGCAAACATCCAGAACACTCCCGCCGGAGGATTCAACACACTCCGGCCCGTATGGCCAAGCGACACGCGCGCCATCATCCCCATCGTCATCATGCCGATGCCCCCGACGGTGAAGGCGTGCACCGCCAGATACGGGGAAATGTGGAACACAAACACCGCGGCCTTCAGCGCAAACCCGGCCGTTAATGATCCATATGCCAGATAGAGAACCCATAACAACGGCTTCTTCCAGATGCCGGGCGTATACCATCCCGCAAGCCGCACCCCATGCAGCACGAACAACAGCCCTGCCAACAATGCCACAACCGCCCCATTGGGCGTCAGGAGATCGGCGATCCAGAAGAGCAGGAAAACGGGCAGGCTGGACAGATCGACCCATCGCCAGTTCTTCAGTCGAACAGGAGAACCCGCGCCGACCTCAATAAAGGTGGGAATGACCCGCCTCCCCATCTTGAAGATGAGCGCCAGAATCAGATAGAGGCCGGAGTACAGTCCCCAAAAGATGCCATTCGGCAGACGATGAAGTGCGCCCAGATAGAACGTCAGATTGCCGGCCAGCATCAGGACCAGAATCAACAACACACCCAACTGTCCCCATTGCCTCACCTGCACAACAGGCCACGCCGCGCTCACGAGCAGCACCACCATGAACAGCGTGTCCGTGACAGCCGCGACCTCAAGCGGCGCCGCATCACCCAGAAAGGGCACGATCCGCCCCGCTGCCCAGAGAAGAAACAGCAGGAGGAGCGGCACGCCATGGAGCGTCGGCCGATCCGTCCAGTTTCGGATCGCGGTCAGCAGAAAGCCGGCAATCACGGCCAGACTGTAGCCATAGATCATTTCGTGCGCATGCCACGTCACGGGCGGCAGTCCGTTGAGCCGGAGGGGCCAGCCGAACACCAACACCCCCATCCAGACCAGGACCGAGACAACCGCAAACCCCGCCGCACCAAGGAAAAACGGCCGGAATCCCAGCTCAAGCCACGCCCACGTCCCCGCGGCCTTCCGCTGTTCGATCTTGATCAACTTTTCCACCAATTGCCATTCTCCGCCTTGATCGTGTTCCCTTGCTCTTTACTTTCCACTCTCCACTTTCAACTTTCCACTCTCCGTTGAACTCCGACAATAGCCCTGCGCGCCGGCGATCAACTGTCCCATCGCCTGCCGTAACGCATCGCTCAACGCCGCCTCAAGCCCGCTCCGACCGCCAAACCAGCTGATCCGGTCGCCATCCCCTCGATAGACCGCTTCAACACGGTCCCGCTTCATGCCGCTCAACCCGCCATGAAGCTCCACCACCGCGCGGTATCGAATCGAATGGGCCGAGACATCGACCCGGACGATCTTCAACTCAAGATCCGCCCCCTTCCCCGCTGCACCGGCCCGTCCCGCAACGCCCCGGGCGACATCGTAACCGGAACGCTTCAGGTCCAGCACCGCCGCCTCCACCCACGGGACCACTGTCCCTGCCGCAGCCGGCTGTTGTTTGACCGACCCGCCGGTGTCACGGTGTGAACGCTCATCCGTCACGGACACAAGCGTGACGGGGCAGGGATGGGTCAGATCGCGATCCGCCCCTAGGCGCGTGCCCTCCCGATAGGTAAGCGTCGGCGGAATGGACGGGGCCGACGCACAGCCGGAGACGAAGACGGCGGCAACAATGATCGGCAGAACCTTCGTCATGTTCCCCGCTTCCCAAACTCCATCAACGTCAAGCGGTTCCCGTCCGGGTCCGTACACCACGAGAGCTTCGATTCGCCGGGCGCCCGCTCGATCGGACTCGTCCGGACCCCCTTCCGCTTCAGAGCAGCCCTCAGCTTCTCGATGTGGTTCACACGGAACATGATCTGCCAGCCCCCGGCCTGTTTCCTGACCTTCCTGTGCCCCAGTGTATAAAACCCGATGGCCGTCCCACCCGGCGCCGGGAGCTCCACGTAGGATGACATGCGCACCGAGGGCTTGATCCCCAGCTTCGCGTAAAACCGCACCGCCCGTGGGATATTGCCTGATTCCGCCACTACCCACGAATCCGTGATCATCTTGGCCATCGTTTCCTCCTTATAGTGTTATTCCGCCCATCCCCGCACGCGTCGGATATCGCCCTCCATTTTTTATTCTCCATCTTTGCCTTTTGCCTTTCATTCGAAAATCGAAAATCATTCAGTTCGGGCGATTCGCGAATCGCCCCTACATTCGTCATTCCATCTATTCTCTATCACGCGGTCCGGGCCCGGCGCATGGATGGCTCATTCCATGTCGGTCGAGCAGGTCGTGCACAGGTGCATGCCACCCATGATCGCACTGAGCAGATCGTACAGATATTCGCGTTCGGATGCATCGACCCGGTTCAGCCAGAAGCCCCTCCAGCCTTCAAGGTACACTGTCCGGAGAAAGAGATAGACCGGCATCTGATCGTCATAGCCTTCCTTGCGGACGGTCCGGTCAATCCAGCACATGACCCCGGCGCGGGTGATAAAATCATGCGAGCCAAGCGCATCGTCCGCCGCTGAGAGAATCCGGTTGAACTTCTTAAAATCGCCGGGATGCTCGTTCAAATAACGGGTCGAGATCGACGTCAGGCCGGACAGATTCATCCGCCGTTCCGGAATTGGAATCTGACTATAGTCAAGACCCGATTGACAGGAGACGAGAAGAAAACAGACAGAGAGGAGAAACACACAGAATACCGCCGGTCTCACGTAAATCAATGTCTATTCCTTCTTCTCAAACTCCAGCGCCGCGGAATTGATGCAGTAGCGCTGGCCCGTCGGTTCGGGACCGTCGTCGAAGACGTGGCCCAGATGGGCGTCGCACCGGCTGCACACCACCTCGATCCGGCGGTCGAACCCGCTGCGGTCGAGCTTCTGTTCAACGCTGTCAGATGACACCGGGGCCCAATAACTCGGCCATCCGGTGCCCGAATCAAATTTGGTCTCCGAGGAAAAGAGCGCCTGGCCGCAACAGACGCACCGGTAAATACCCTGTTCCTTGTTTCTGTTGTATCGGCCGGTAAACGCCTGCTCCGTCTCGCTCTCGCGCGTAATGTAGTAGGCCTCGGGCGAGAGCTGCGCCTTCCATTCTTCCTTCGTTTTGACAATCTTATCCTTCATTCGACATGCCTCCCCATTCTCACGTCAAGCTCCTTCATCCGGCTCAGACAATGGCTCGCCAGCTCGGGATCGCGGCGCGCCTCATAAATCCTGCCCAGGTGGCGGAGCGCCTCGATCTGCCCCGCAGGATTGCCGAGTTGGCCGTAATGCGTATAGGAAAAGTTTAAACAGGTCTCGGCCTTTTGATCATCCCCCAACCGCAGATAGGTCCGTCCCAACTGGCCCCACGTGGCCGCCAGCCCCGCCTCATGCCCCGCCTGCTTGTGCAGCTCGATCGCCTTCTTGAACAAATGGACGGCGGCGGCATCATCGCCCGCTTCCTCCTCCAGCAGGCCGAGATTACTGTAGAGCACGCCTAACGAGCAGCCATCCCCCACCCGTTCCAACTGTTCCTCGGCTTCAAGATAGTAGGCCCGGGCCCGCTCGCGCTCACCCAGTTCCCTGGACAGATTGCCCAGATTGACCAGCGTCTGCCCCACGGTCTGAAGATCCTCCTCCTGCCGTTGCAGCGCCAGAATCTCGCGATAGCAGCTCCGGGCCTGCTCCTTCTCGCCCAGCGCCGCGCAGACATTGCCCAGATTGCCGAGAATCGGGATCAGCCGCCGCGGAGCCCCTGCCGGCCGCTCGTCGCGCAAGGCCTGTTCGAAACAGCGACGGGCCCCCTCAAAGTCCTGCCGGTGAACGAAAATCATCCCCTGCAGGTAGGCGGGGGATTCGTCCTTACTCTCCACTTTCCATTCTCCATTTTCTGCTCTTTACGTTTTTCATTCGAAAATCGTGGATCAAAAATTACCTTACCCCGCGATCCCTTCAATCACCCTCACCTCTTCCTCAGTCAGCTCCAACCGCTCGACCTGCAGATCCTCCTTCATATGCTGCTCGCTCGTCGTGCCGGTCAAGGGCAGGATGCCGATCTGCCGGGCAAACCGGAAGATGACCTGCAACGGGCCCGTGCCCAAGCGCCTGGCCATCGCCAGGATGGCCGGATGGTCCAAAATATCCTGGTTCGCCGTGAGGAGCGAAAACCCCTCATAGACAATGCCCTGCGTTCGGCAGACCGCCCTGACGTCGTGATCCCATCCGAAGACGGCATAACAGCGGTTCTGCACCACCATCGGTTTGACGGCCGCCCGTTCGCAGAGCTGGGTCAGTTGCCCGGCGTTCACATTGCTGATCCCGATCATCTTCGCCCGGCCCGATTGATGGATCGTCTCCAGCGCCGCCCACACCTCCCAGTCCTCCTGGCCCAGCCCTCTGCGCGAATAGGGACCGTGCAGGAGATAGGAATCGACATAGTCCGTCCCAAGATGCGTGAGCGAGCGCTCGAACGATTGTCCGACCTGCGTCGTCAAATCCGCCGAAGCGTCATACGGAATCCGATGGTCATGGCCATTGACCGGGGTGAACTTGGTTTGAAGAAAGAGCGCCTGCCGTGTGATCCCCTTCCTAGCGAGCGCATGCAGGGCCTCACCCACGGCCGGCTCATGGTAATGAACCGGCTGATTGGCCGTGTCAATGGCGCGAAAGCCTGCCGCGACGGCCGTCTGGACCAGCCGCGCCGTGGCCTCCATCTTCCACGCCGTGCCATAGATAAAGGGAGGGATGGTGAGGTGATTATAGCCTTTACCCCATTTGAATCAGCGTCAGCCGGTTGCCGTCCGGATCGGTCAATGAGGAAAAATAGGCCCCGCCGGGCGCTTGTTTCACCGGCGTGCAGCGCACCTTGCTCCGCTTTAAACGGGCCACCACCATCCGGATCGAGGGCACCCGCAGCATGATCCGCCACCCCTTAGCCGCACTCTTTTGTTTTGCGCCATGTGAACGGCCCATCGAGTGCAGCCCCAGGACCGTCCCGCCGGGCACCTTCAACTCGGCATAATAGGGCCGCTGCATCGACGGTTTCAACCCGAGCTTGGCGTAAAACGCCACCGACCGGGGAATATTCCTTGCCTCCGCCATCACCCAGGAATCAGATACGATTTTCGCCATTGCGCGCTCCTTTACGTCGAACGAAGTGAGACGTCATGTCCGATTCTCAGTACCATTATTACTCCGCTCTCCACGTTCCAGATCTAATATCGATCATGATGCCGCAACCAATCTGTCGGGTGAGCTTTGTGTTCGTTTCTCCCTTTCGGCGCGATGTCGAGAAAACGATAGGCGGTATTGAAGATGTCCAGCCCACGGGCATAGGTCGAATAGGTGCGGTAAACGTGCTGCTTGTTTTTGTAAAAGGCGCTGATGCCGTGCATCTCATCGGCCACGTCGCCCGTCTCGGCAAAATTATAGACGGCCTTGCCGGCGGCAATCAGCTCCTCCGGAAACGCCACGTTGAAGTCGTAATTGAAATCCGAGCCGTAGGACGAGACCCACTTGAAATTCCACCCCATCCGTTTCTTGAACGCCTCGATCTTCTCAAGCGGGGCGCGGGAGACCGCCAGGAACGACACATCCCGATGGGCCAAATGGACCGGAATCCCTTGAAACCCGTCGGCCCAGAACGAGCAATTCCTGCACCCCTGCTCCCAGTCCGGGCCCAGCATGAAGTGATAGACGATCAACTGACTGTGCGGGCCGAAGAGATCCCGGAGGCTCTCTTTCCCGTTGGGGCCGTGAAACCAATAGTCCTTTTCAACCCTGACCCAGGGGAGCTTCCGGATCGTCGCGGTAAAACGGTCCCGGGCCCTGGTAAACGCCTTTTCCTTTTTTAAAAGGGCTTTTCGAACCTTCACCCATGCCTGCTGTGACACGATTTTGTGCGTCATCGACGACCTCCTTTTCAAGGCATCATCGTCATCCAACTCCTGTTAGGTTTTTCACTCACGCAACAGTCCCAAACAGCGCGCCCACGCCGGCGGTCAACCCCATGGCCAGGGCCCCCCAGAACGTGACGCGCAGTGCCCCCACGGCCACCCGCGCATCACCGGCGCGCGCCGCCGCCCCGCCCAGGATAGCAAGAAACGCGAGTGACGCGCCCGAGACCAGGGGGATCAGACTCGCCTCGGGAGCCAGGAAGGCGACGAAGAGCGGCAGGGCGGCGCCCAACGCGAAGCTGGCGGCGGAAGCCAAGGCGGCCTGAATCGGACGCGCACGAAACGCCTGTAAAATGCCGAGTTCGTCGCGGGCATGGGCGCCGAGCGCGTCATGCGCCATGAGCTGATCGGCCACCTGTGCGGCCAGCGCGGGATCCAGGCCCCGGCCGACGTAGATCGCCGTCAATTCCTTGCGTTCGCCTGGATCGTCCGCCTTCAGCTCTTTGCGTTCGCGCTCGATGTCCGCCTGTTCGGTATCGGCCTGCGAGTGGACGGAGACATACTCGCCGGCCGCCATCGACATCGCGCCGGCCACCAGACCGGCCACCCCGGCGACCATGACATTGCCGTGCGTGGCCTGCGCCGCGGCCACCCCCACCACCAGGCTCGCGGTCGACACAATACCGTCGTTCGCGCCCAGGACCGCGGCGCGCAGCCAGCCGATCCGTTCAGTGCGGTGGCGTTCAAAGTGCCGTGGGGACATGTCTCCGCCTTTGCCCCTCGCTCTTCATTCGACATCCGCTATTCGACATTCGTCATTCCATCCACTTTCCGCTTTCTATCTTCCATTCTCCGTCCCTGCTCTTCACTTTCCACTCTCCACTGCCTCATTTGGCCCCCTCCTTCGTCAGCTCAATATGGGAAAGGATCAAGAAATGATTGTCCGCATTGAGCGGCGAGTTGAATTGAGCCCCCACCATGAAGAGCCGGCCGAACTTTTGCTCCCATCGCACCACCCCGGAGACCGATTCATACAGCATTCCGGCCCGTTTATCCTGGAAGTAGAAGGTCATGGAGACGGGCGTTTTGGCGCCAACGGGGCTCAAGCAGCAAAAACAGGCCCCCGTCGGGCTGACATTGACCGTCACCCCTTCGATCCGATTCCCCTGGGCACTGATCTCCGCTTCGATAAAGATGTTATATCGCTGTAATTTCCGTGTGCTCACGTCTCCCCCTTGCCTGCCTCCAGCAGGCCCCAGCCTGCTGCCAGGCAGGCCCCGATTGACCATTTGCGATTTACGGTCTTTGCTCCATCCTCCACTTTCCATTCTCCGCATTTCTGGTTCGATCACGTGGCGCTGACGATCATCGATCGGGAGCCGACTCAACAGATTTTCGAAGCACAATTTTCCATGCCTCAGCCAGATCCAGCCGAATCGCCCAACCCTGGATATAGGCGCGATCGACCCGATCGCCCTGCACCCGCAGCATTCCCAGAATATCGTTGAGCTGCCGCTCCGACTGCCTCATCTTCCAATAGATCAACTTATTCAAGATCACATCTTCCGGCGAGACGAAAAACGCCTCCTCCCCATCCGGCAGGCGCAACGTCCTCCGCCGGGCGAACTGGGACCGACTGAAGTCGTCCTGCCGGGCCACAAACACATCCACCTTGTAACCGGAGGAAGGATGAATGATATTGAATTGCCCCTTCCGGTTGATCGCATCCTTGACCGCCTCCCCATCCAAATGAAAGGCATCCATCGGAAATTTTGCCAGCAGTCCAGGCACCTGCGAAGGCCGCAGATCGGCAACCAGATCAATATCGTTGGTCAGGCGCGGCTCACCGTAGGCCGACGAGGCCAGCGACCCGCCGATCAGGTAGGAAATGCCCGGCTCGTTGAGCGCGCGGATCGCATAACGGAGCAGCTCATCTTGCTCCACGAAGGATTCTCTCGGCAACATGGCGCTCCAGCTGCTCGCCCGTCCACTCCGGGTGAACCTGCCTTGCCTGCTCGGCCATCATCTGACGGGCGAGGCGCGCCAGGTAGAACGCCGTCTCCAGTCGTCTGGCCGGCGTCATCGTCTGCAGCACGTGCGTCATGGCCTGTACTGAACGATCATGCGGCTCCATAACGGCCTCCTGAAAACTGCCCTAGAATACGCCACCGTCAGGCCATTTGCAACGTTGCCACCCCCTGCCGGGCATGGAATTCGGGATGGTGTCACCGGATTTTATTTTTTACTTCGAGGCCGCGATTTTTTCGACAGCCCTGGCGATCCGGAGCAGCAGCCACAATCCGATGACCACCACCACAGCCTTGACGAGACCATACGCCGCCCACCAGGCCATGTAGCCGCCCGCCATGCCATAGCCATGGCCTTTGTCACCCATCATTTCACCGCCGCCACTGCCGCCACTCATCTGCGCCATCGCCAGTGAACCGACAGCCAAAACAGCCATACCAGCCATCCCTGAAGTGATACCCTTCATCCCCGCCTCCTTGGCCTGCCGTCAGGCAGATCCCGATTTACCTCATGGTCTTCATCCACTCTCCACTTTCCACTCTCTATTCTCCGAATCTGTCATTCTCCCTTGCCCTTCGCCTTTCAATCGAAAATCGTCAATCGAAGATGGTTTGCCCTTGTTCTCCATTCGACATTCGCCATCCCATCCACTCTCCACTTTCCATTTTCCATTCTCTGCATTTCCCATTCGCCATTCGACATTCATCATTGCTCCAGCCCTTCTCACGGTCCGGCCAGCGGCTCGCTCGGCGCGGGGCTGAAGTTAACCGCCGCGATCTGCGTCACCATGTCCTTGACGATCCCCTTCAACGTATCACTGACCGCCTTGACGGGTTTGACATCAGCGTATTGCAGCTTTTCGTCTCGAAAGAACGACCCGGACCAAACAACAACGCCGGAGGAGACATCGGTCAATTTGAGGTCGATCAATTGCACGAACGTTTCATGATCATTCGGCTCGATCAACATCACCGGAATGGTCACGACGATCGTGATCGGGATCAGCGCCAGCCCAACGGCGGCCATATCGAACCCGGTGGCATGGCCCACACCATAGAACCGTTTGATGTTGCCGGTCAACAACATCGCATACCCGGCCCCTTTCAGTTTGTTCAGCACCGCCGGCGAGGGAACGGACGCGGAACGGTCCGTCATTTCCGCCGCCTTGAACAGATGCACATAATTCATGTGCGTGACGATCGCTTCGCTCAGGTTGCGCGGAACGTCGGCATCCACGAACATGCTGTCACTCACCGCACGGGAGTCGAATTCCTGGGTCGGATTTTTCTCCCACTCAGCACGCTGATCCTGAAACGGCGCGACGGCCACTTTCATCTCCTGCCGCGTGACATTGGAGGGTGCCGGCTTGAGATCAGTCAGATCATACTTGATAATGCTCGTGCACCCGATGCTCGTGACACCAGTGAAAACGATCAGGCAGACAGCCAGCGCGTGCTTCATCTCTCCCTCCCGTGAAATCTCAATCTCAAATTGCCTTGCTTTTCACGTGGTCCGACCACGCGGCACTCTTAATCCACTCTCCACTTTCTACTTTCCATCTCTGCATTTCTGGTCCGACCACGCGGCTAAAATATGGTGGCCCCCCAGTGAGCTTTTTAAACACACGGAATTGATCAGGGATCAATTGCCGAATTCTTGTCTGGAACTTTTGAGGCTTCTTCATGCCGCCCAATCCTTACAGATCAGCTCCGCCTGCTCAAGCACCGTCGCTGTTGCTTTCTCCTGCTTGTCCGGCGGGTAGCCGTGGTTGCGCAGGACGCGCTTGACCATGGTCCGTAGCTTGGCACGGACGCTTTCTCGAACCGTCCAGTCGATCGCCACGTTTCGACGCACAGTCTCAACTAACTCACGGGCAATGGCTCGCAGGGTATCGTCTCCCAGCACCTTCACCGCGCTGTCATTGGTCTCCAAGGCGTCATAGAAGGCCAGCTCATCTTCGGTCAGGCCCATCTGCTCGCCGCGCCGATGCGCCTCGCGCATTTCTTTGGCCAATGAGATCAGCTCTTCAATTACCTGGGCCGCCTCAATGGCCCGGTTGTGATATTGGCGAATCGCCTCTTCCAGCCGGTCGGCAAACGAGCGGGACTGAATCAAGAATTTCCGCGACCGCACCTTAATCTCATCATTCAGCAGCTTGCGCAAGAGTTCCAAGGCCAGGTTCTTGTGGGGCATTCCCCGAATCTCCGCCAAAAATTCATCAGACAGGATGGAAAAATCGGGCCGTTTCAGGCCGGCCGCGCCGAACACATCCACCACCTGCTCGGACGAGACCGCCTTGGAGATGATCTGCTGAATGGCGGAGTCCAGGTCTTCAGGCGCTTTGCCATCCCCGCTCGTATGCTTGATTAGCGCCGCCCGGACGGTCTGAAAGAACCCAACCTCATCCCGAAGCGCCAGCGCCCGTTCATGGGGAATCGCGAGTGCAAAGGCCTTTGAAAGATCAGAGACGCCTTGCAGAAACCGGTTGCGCCCATCCTTCAGGGTAAAAATGTGCTGTATTGCCGCGGGAATCACCCGCACGCGAGCTTCCGGCCGACCGGCAAAAAAGCCCGAATAATCAAATCCATGAAAGAGGGTTCTCAACACCTCGAATTTCTCCACCAGTGCCATGACGGCCACTTCTTGCGGCACACCTGCCTTACCCCGATCTTTCTCTGAATAATCGGCCAATGCCTGCTTCAGCTCATGCGCCAGCCCCAGATAATCGACCACCAGTCCGCCCGGCTTATCCTTAAAGACGCGATTCACCCGCGCAATCGCCTGCATCAGATTATGGCCCCGCATCGGCTTGTCCAGATAGATCGTATGCAAGCTCGGCACATCGAAGCCCGTCAGCCACATGTCGCGCA
>JACQCE010000114.1 GCA_016201765.1 Nitrospirota bacterium | reverse complement strand
CCGGCGGCGTGTGCGCGCTAGACGCTCCGCCTGCCGGCAGGCGTCAGGCGCGCTCTTTGATGTAGTCGACGGCTTGTTGAACGGTCAGAATTTTTTCCGCTTCCTCATCGGGAATTTCAACCCCGAACTCTTCTTCGAGGGCCATGACCAGTTCCACGGTATCGAGCGAGTCCGCGCCCAGGTCATCGACGAAGGAGGCTTCGGGCGTCACGTCGTCCTCCTCGACGCCCAACTGCTCCGCGATGATTTTTTTGACCCGCTCGTCAACCCCAGCTGCTGCCATATCGCATACCCCCCTTTTCTGCTAGGTTAGCCCATCCACATGCCGCCGTTCACGTGCAACACCTGGCCCGTGATATAGGCGGCGTCATCCGACACCAAAAATTTCACCGCGGCCGCGATATCCTGCGGCGTGCCCAACCGCGCGAGCGGAATTTGGTCGCGGAGCTGCTGCTTGACCGAATCCGGAAGCTTCTGCGTCATCGCCGTGTCGATAAACCCGGGCGCGACCGCATTGGCCGTCACGTTGCGGCCGGCGTATTCGCGCGCGACCGATTTGGTCAGGCCGATCACCGCCGCCTTTGAGGCCGCGTAGTTCGCCTGTCCGGCGTTGCCCATCACGCCGACGATCGAGGAGATGGTCACGATCCGGCCGTACCGCTGTTTGGTCATGGCCGGCAACACCTGCTTGATGCAGTAAAACGTCCCATGCAGGTTGACGGCCAGCACCGCGTCCCAATCCTCCGGCTTCATCCGGAGCAGCAGGCCGTCGCGCGTAATGCCGGCATTGCAGACCAGAATATCAATGCGCTGCCGCTCCGCGATCAGCTGCGCCACCGCCTGCTTGACGTCCTGCTCATCCGCCACGTTCAGACGAATCGACGAGGCCTCGCCGCCCAAACCCGCGGCGGCCTCCTTGGCCTTCGCCTCATCGAGATCGCCGACAACCACCACCGCGCCGGCCTGATGCAGGGCCGTGGCAATGGCCAGGCCGATGCCCTGGGCCCCGCCCGTGATCAACGCCACTTTCCCGGTCAATCCGCTCATCCCGTCCCCTTGCACGCCTGGACAGCCGCGTCCAACTCCTCCGGCTGCTCCACCGACAACAATTGCGCGTCCTTCGCGATCCGCTTGACCAGGCCGGTCAACACACGGCCCGGCCCCACTTCAATGAAACACTGCACGCCGTCCGCCGCCATCCGGCGAATCGACGCCTCCCACCGGACCGGATTGGCCAGCTGTCTGACCAGCGCTGATTTCGCGGCGTCGGCCGTCCGCACCGGCTCCGCGTCAACGTTCGTCACCAGCGGCACGGACAAGTCGCGCCACGCCACCGCATCCAGTTCGCCCTGCAGGCGCCGGCCGGCCGGCTCCATCAACGGACAGTGCGACGGCACGCTGACCGGCAGCATAACCACCCGTCGCGCGCCCCGCACCTTCGCCAGAGCAACCGCCGCCTCGACGGCCGCTTTCTCGCCCGCAATCACGATCTGCCCGCCGCCGTTCAGATTGGCCGGCGTCACCACGCCGCGCGCCGATTCCGCCGCGGCCCGGCAGACGTCCCGCACCGCCTCTTCCTCAAGACCGAGCACCGCGGCCATCAATCCCGCGCCCTGCGGCACCGCCTCCTGCATGAAGCGCGCGCGCTGTCGCACCAACCGCAGCGCCGCGTCAAACGGCAACGCGCCCGCCGCCACGAGCGCCGTGTATTCGCCCAGACTGTGGCCCGCGACCACGTCGGCCCGGAGTCCCCGGCGGTGGAGGGTTTGCCACACCGCCGCGCCCGCTGTCAAGAGCGCCGGCTGCGTCCACTCCGTCCGGTTCAATTCTTCAACCGGACCGGAGAAACAACGCTCCTTCACGCCGGGCAGCACTCGATCCGCCTCGTCGAACACCGCCATCGCCGCCGGTTCGCGCTCGGCCAACGCCCGGCACATCCCGACCGTTTGCGATCCCTGACCGGGAAACAGCCACGCAATCTTGGGCATGATCATGGCCAGATTTTCACCGGAAAGTCAATAGAATATCATGGATCGGTCGTGGGTCAGTTTTCACCAAAAAATAGGGACACGTCCCAATTTTGGTGAATGCCTGCTGCCTGCTTGTGACTGACACTGGGAAAATTGGGACGTGTCCCTATTTTTGACGCACAACATGGGAACAGTATAAAACTGACCCACTACCTCGCGGAGCAACACGTCATCACCAGCGCACGACCGCCGCGCCCCACGTCAGCCCCGCGCCGAAGGCTTCCAATAACAACAGATCGTCCGTCTTGACCCGTCCCCCGCGGACCGCTTCGTCGAGCGCGATGGGAATGGAGGCGGCGGAGGTGTTGCCGTAGCGATCGACGTTGATCATCACCTTTTCCGCGGGCACGGCCAGCCGTTCCGCCACCGCCTGCAGGATCCGCAAATTGGCCTGGTGCGGCACGATCAACGCCAGCTGGTCCGTCGACAGATTGTTGGCCGCCAGCGCCTCGCGCGCCACTTCTTCGAGCGCCCGGACCGCCACGCGAAACGTTTCGCTGCCCTTCATCTTCACAAAGTTCATCCGGTCGGCCAGCGTCTCGGCCGACGGCGGCCGGCGCGACCCGCCGCCGGGGATATGGATCAGATCCCAGAGCGCGCCGTCCGAATGCAGGTGGGTGGAGAGGATGCCGTGCCTGCCCCGATCCGCCTGAAGCACCGCGGCGCCGGCGCCGTCCCCGAAGAGAATGCAGGTGGTCCGGTCGGTCCAGTCGACCATCCGGGAGAGCACTTCCGCCCCGATGACCAGCACCGTCCGATAGGTGCCGGCCCGGATATATTGATCAGCCACCGCCAGCGCGTAGAGAAAGCCGGTACAGGCGGCGGACAGATCAAAGGCAAACGCCTGCTTGGCGCCCAATCGCTCCTGCACCAGACAGGCCGTCGAGGGAAACAACATATCTGGCGTCGCCGTGGCAACGATGATCAGGTCAACGGAGGAGGCCGGCACGCCGGCGGCCTCGAGCGCCTGCCGGCCGGCCGCCGCCGCCAGATCGGAGGTCGCCTCTTCCGGGGCCGCGATCCGCCGCTCCCGGATGCCGGTGCGCTCGACGATCCAGCGGTCGGACGTCTCGACCGTCCGCTCCAGTTCCTGATTGGTCAGCCGGCGCTCGGGCAGATAGGCGCCCGTGCCGGTCACGCGCGCGCGGATCACGAGGCCGGGGCTCCACCCTGCGCCGCGCGTTCGCCGGCGGTGGCATGCAGCCGCTCCAGTTCGGCGCGGATCTTCACGTGCAACTCCTGTTGGACGCACTCCGTCGCGACGCGAACGGCGTTCTTGATGGCGCGGCCCGACGACCGGCCGTGGCAGATGATGCTGATGCCGTTCACGCCCAGGAGCGGCGCGCCGCCGTACTCGGCGTAATCGACCCGCTTTTGAAACCGGCCGAACGCCGGCCGCAACAGCAGATAGCCGAGCTTACCCCATCGGGCCGTGGCAATTTCCCGTTTGAGCAGTTTGAGAATGGTCGAGGCCAGCCCTTCGCTCACCTTCAGCGTCACGTTGCCGATGAACCCGTCGCAGACCACCACGTCGGCGCCGCCCGCGTAAATGTCCCGTCCCTCGACATTGCCGATGAAATTAAGCGGGCTGTCGCGCAGAAGCTTGAAGGCCTCCTTCGTCAGCTCGTTGCCCTTTGTCTCCTCCTCGCCGATGCTCAGCAGACCGACTTTGGGATTCGGGCGCCCCAGCAATTCCCCCGCGTAGATATGGCCCATCACCGCAAACTGGAGGAGATTGTGCGCTTCGCAATCGACGTTGGCGCCGACGTCCAGCAACAGGCAGGGGCCGAACAGGGTCGGCATCAACGTGCCGATCGCGGGCCGTTCAACGCCCGGGATCTGCCCGAGGAGAAAGAGCGCGGTGGCCATCGACGCCCCGGTGTTGCCCGCGCTGACCACGGCGGAGGCCTTCCCCTCCTTGACCAGCGCCGTCGCCAGCCAGATCGACGACTCACGCTTGCGGCGGACCACCTGGGACGGCTGCTCATCCATCGCCACCCGCTGCGACGCGTGATGCACCGTCAGCGGCAGGCGCGTCGAGCCGGGCCGGCGGTCCAGTTCTTCGCGGATCAGATATTCGTCGCCGACCAGAATGATCGACGTGCCCAGCTCCTCACAGGCGAGGATCGCGCCGTCGATGATCGCCGCAGGCGCGTTATCGCCCCCCATCACGTCGAGCGCAATGGGCAGCCTCCCCGTCACGGGCGAAGGGGGGGGAGAGGGGGAACCGGCTGATTCGGAGGAAGCCACCATGCGGCGGGCCGCCGGGCGGAGGCTCAGACCTGTTCAACAACCGGCAGCACCTGCCGTCCGGCGTAGGTGCCGCAATACAGACAGGTGTGATGGGGCAGTTTCGGTTCGTGGCATTGCGGACATGACCCGGTGCCGACCGGGTCCAATCGCCGTTGCGCACGCCGCTTGTCCCGTCGGGCCTTGGAAATTTTATGTTTTGGATTCGCCATGGTACCAACCCTCTCTCTGCTGACTAGTTTATCCCTTGCCGTTCCCTACGCATCGCCGGACTGCCATCGCTTCAACTGTTCCGCCAGCCTGGAGGCGGCCGGCGCCGGACAGCCGCAAGGCCCCTCGTTCAAATTCTTCCCGCATGACGCGCACAAGCCCCGACAGTCCGGACGGCACACGACGCGCATTGGAATCGAGAGCAACAACTGCTCGCGCACCACGTCGTTGGTCTCAACGCCCCCCTCACGGTAATAGAGCTGCTCCAGCTCGTCCGCCTGCAATTGGTGGGGGCCCTCAGCCCGTGCACCCCCCTCCGCCGGCGCCAGGGTCAGGTGCACGGCGCCGTTCACGGCGTAGGCGCATTCCTGCAGGCAACGGCTGCAGTGGAATTTCAACGACGCCGAGATGTCGCCATCGACCAGGATCAAGTCCGATTCCCGGGTCACCAGCAGCTGGATGCGCACCGGCCCGTCGGTCCACCACGCCTCATTCACCAATCCCAACTGCGCCAGCGGCACCGGCGACGAGACCGTCACCCCTTGGGGGGGAATTTCAGAGAGCCGAATCCACATCGTCAACGATCGCGGGTAAATACAGGGGTGTTCCGTCGGCCCTGCCGACCGCACTGAAAAGGGGATGGCTCAGGACTCAACCGTCGCCCATCCCCTTTCTTGCCCCGCCGCCGGCCGGGCCGGCTGCGTCACACGCCGGCATCAGCCCCCAACGGGAGAATGCGCCCCCGTTCGTTACGCGCCGAACGAATGCCCGCAACCGCAGGTCGACTTCGCCTGCGGATTCTTGATGGCAAACCCCGATCCTTGCAGCCCGTCGACAAAATCGACTTCAGCGCCCGCCAGCATCGGGGCGCTCTGCGGATCGACGAACAACTTCACGCCGTGGGCTTCGATCGTCTCGTCCTCTTCCCCGGCCTGTTCTTCAATGGCCATGCCGTACTGAAACCCATGGCACCCGCCGCCGGTCACGTAGACCCGAAGACCGGAGCCCGCCTTTTGCTCCGAATTCAACACTGTTTTCAGCTGTTCAGCCGCTCGTTCCGTCAATGTCACCATGATCCATCCTCCCCTCCTGCTCCCCCGCCGTCCACCATCCAACCATTTCCGACCGCCGGCGCAGGGCCGTTTCTCGTCGACTACTCTTTAAAATGTAACACGCGTCCGCCGGCCCTGTCAATCGGCGCCGCCCGTCGGCAATCATTCAATGTGGGGGCCGTGCCTCATAGCAATTCCCCAAAAGCTCCGCTTTTGGGTCGGCGATGCCCCCACGCCCCAAGCCTCCCCCTTTCGCTCGTCGGGCCCTGGCCGGTCAGGCCGCGGCCGGTTTCAACGGACACCGCCCCTGGCTGACGTGGGCCTCAAACTCCGGCGTGAAGTGATGGAGCACGCTTTCCACCGACCGGACGGCGCTGTTGATCAGGTCGCAATAACCCCGCCCGCGGATCAAATTGCAGATCTGTTTGATCCGCGCGACCTCCTTGCCGGTTCCGCGCCCATCCTCGATCGCCTGCAACAGATCCCGGATGTGGGCGGTGCCCATGAAGCAGGGCGGACACTGCCGGCAGGAGCCGTCGGCGTAAAACGACGCAAAACGCAGCGCCACCGCCACCATGCAGGTCCGATCGTCGTAGACCATCACGCCTGCGGTGCCCAGGCTGGAGCCGACCGCCTTCAGCGAATCGAAATCGAGCGCGACGTCCAATTGCTTCTCGGTGAGCAGGGCATGCGAGGGCCCCCCGGGAAAGATCGCCTTCAGCGGCCGCCCGGCCTTGACGCCGCCGCCGCAGTCATCGAGCAGCGTCCGGAGCGGCGTGCCCAATTCCAGCTCGTATACGCCCGGCCGCTCCACGTCGCCGGAAAGGGTGAACAGCATCGTCCCCGGCGAGGTCGGCGTGCCGCGCTGTTTGTACCAGTCCGCCCCTCGGGTGATGATCAGCGGGACGTTGTACAGCGTCTCGGCATTGTTGACCAGCGTCGGCTTTCCGAACAAACCATGCTGGATCGGATAATAGGGCGGTTTTTGGCGCGGGCGGGGCGGGCGGCCTTCAAGGGCCTCGATCATGGCCGTTTCCTCTCCGGCGATGTAGGCATCGGGTCCGCGAAACGGCTCCACGTCGACGGGCAGCAACGCGCCGGGGCCGATGAGTTTGGCCGCCATGGCCTCGGTGACCGCCCGGTTCAGCGAGTGGAACTCATCGACGAAGCGCGCCTTGAGAAAAATATAGACGTGCGTGGCGCCGACCGCATAGGCGGCGATGGCGGCGCCTTCAATCAACTGATGGGGGTTCAGGCGAATGAGACTCCGGTCTTTTTCCGTGCCCGGCTCCCCCTCGGAGGCGTTGACGCAGAGATATTTGACGGGGCCCTTCTTGGCCGCGGCCATCTCCCACTTTTTGCCGGCGACAAACCCCGCCCCGCCCCGTCCACGCAAACCCGCCCGCTTCACCTCGTCGATCACGCGCGCGGGCGTCCACTCCCGCACCACCCTCGTCAGCGCCTGATAGCCGTCGCGAGCGCGGTAGGCGTCAAGATCAAGCGGCTGCGTTGTGTCGAGCAACACTCCTGGTTTCATGCCACCGGCGCTCCGAAGAATTACCTGTGTCGCTGGGTATGCCGTAAGACGGCGGATTATAACACAAAAGATCCCGGCAACCTATGAGAAAGTCTTCCCCAAAAAAATGGTAGTGGGTCAGTTTCACTGCAACCGGTTCAAAAATAGGGACACGTCCCAATTTCCTCATGCTGCGCACGGCACGTGACGAAATTGGGACGTGTCCCCATTTTTGCCA
Source organism: Nitrospirota bacterium (assembly GCA_016201765.1). Lineage (GTDB taxonomy): Bacteria > Nitrospirota > Nitrospiria > JACQCE01 > JACQCE01 > JACQCE01. The sequence continues at coordinate 7,819 of JACQCE010000114.1, read as the reverse complement.
CAATTGAATCCGTCAAACTGACCCACTACCAAAAAAATCGGGCCTGCCGTCATCCAACAGGCAGGCCGTGATGCGTCCGGTCAAACGCGCGGAGCACAGCGGAGGCGGTCCAGCACCGGGAGGACCGCCGGCCGATGATGGGGATCGATTACCGGCGACCGGTTGAGATCGTTCGGTTCTTTCCGACCAAGGGTTTCGGGCGATCCGTCCGATGGGCGGCAATCACCGGATCGATGATTTCACCGCAAATCAGACACCGCCATCCGGAGAAATAGATTGTGCCCGTGTCGTCACGAAGATCGTCGAACACCTCTTGGGCCATCGTTCCGTGGCATCGTGTGCATTCCATCTTCTCGCCTCCCTTCAACGTTGCTACTCGTTAAGGTAAGCAAGCGGTATGCCACAGCCACAAAATTAATTTTTATTACATATAATCAATATGTTATGATACTTGCATTTCTGATTCGGAGGATTTATTATGTTTCATTTAGAAACACAAATGAATTCTGACTGAAACAAAACAAAAAAATACTTTAATTTCAATAAATTACTAAATATTTCAGAATTGAAACATCATGAAATATGTTTCAATGAGCCGTGGCTCAGGATTTCCCAGGCGGTTCGATCCGGTATTGGCGCAGGCGGCGCCACAGCGTGGTCCGACTCATCTTCAACCGGTTGGCTGCTTCCGAATAGCGCCAGCCCGTTTGACCCAGCACCGTGACGATCAACTCCTTCTCCAGATCGGAGCAGGGATCCGCGCCATCGATGGCTTTCCCCACCAGCCCCTTTTGTCGGACGTCCCCGGCCAGATCGCCGGGCAGGATCGTCTCGCCCTGGCAGCGGACCACGGCCAGCTCCATGATGTTTTCCAGCTCGCGGATATTGCCGGGATAATCATACTGGCACAACAGTTCCAACGCCTCCGGTGAGATGGCATTGATGTGCTTGCCGGCTTCGCCGACGTACTTCTGCAGAAAATGATGCGCCAACGGCGGAATATCCCCGCGGCGCTCCCGCAGGGGCGGCAACCGCAGGGGCACCACGCTCAACCGATAGTACAGATCCTGGCGGAACCCGCCCGCTTCGATCGCATGTTTGAGATCACGATTGGTCGCCGCGATCACCCGCACGTCGATGGTCCGACGGCGGCTCTCGCCGACCCGCTCGAACTCCCCTTCCTGCAACACGCGCAGCAATTTGACCTGCGTGGCCGCGCTCAATTCACCGATCTCGTCCAGAAAAATCGTGCCGCCGTTGGCCAGTTCAAACCGGCCGATCTTGTGCATGACGGCGCCGGTGAAGGCCCCTTTCACGTGGCCGAACAATTCGCTCTCAAGCACGCCCTCGGCCAGGGCCGGACAATTGACCTTGATGAACGGCTTGTCCGCCCGCGGACTCAGATGATGAATGGCGTGGGCGACCAGCTCCTTGCCCGTCCCCGTCTCCCCCTGGACCAGCACGGTCGATTTGGTGCGGGCGACCTCCGGCAACTGCTTGAGCAGCAGTTGCATCTCCCGGTCCTGCGCGATGATGTGGTCGAATGCATAGCGCGACCGCACCTCGTCTTCGAGCGCCTTGCTTCGAATCCGCTCATCGATCAACTGCCACATCAGCCGCGCGCTCAACCCGCCGATCAATTCGACGCCCTTGGCGCGGAGGCTCTCGAGCGCCGCCTTGACCTTGTCATTGCCGGTCACGTCAACGACGATGTCGAGCGGCTGTTTGAGCAGGGTTCGAAAATCCGCGGTGGTGGGAATGTTCAGGCGGCGGGCCAGATCCATGCCGGGCGCGTCCGCCTGGAGGTCGGCCACGCCGACGATCGTCACCAGCGGATCCTTGTGCAGCAGTTCGATCAGGGCCGTGCCGCCGCGGCCGGCTCCGATGATGGCGACGCGCGTCATGGGAAGGGCTTACAACAGACGATCGATGAGCCGGCAGAGCTCCTGCACCGCGTCGACCGACTTCTGAAACGCCGCCCGCTCCCGGGCGGTCAATTCCATCGACACGATCCGTTCGACGCCCCGCGATCCCAACACCGCCGGCACGCCGACGAACAGGTTCTGCGCGCCGTACTCGCCCCGGCAATAGGCCGCGCACGGCAGCAGCGCGTGCTCGTCCCGCACCACCGCCCGGACCATCTCAACCACCGACGCGGAGGGCGCAAAATAGGCGCTGCCCGTTTTGAGCAGGTTCACGATTTCCGCCCCGCCGTCCCGGACACGCTGGACGATCGCGTCCAGCCTGGCCTCCGGCAACAGCGCCTCGACGGGCACACCGCCGACCGTGGTCGACCGGGTCAGCGGCACCATCGTGTCGCCGTGCCCTCCCAACACCAGAGTCTCGATATGATCCACCGACACCGACAGCGCCTCGGCCAGAAACGCCTTGAAGCGGGCCGCGTCCAGCACGCCCGCCATCCCCATCACCCGTTCCGGGGGGAAGTTGCTGACGCGATGGGCCACGTAGGTCATGGCATCCAGCGGATTGGAGACGACGATCAACACCGCCTGCGGGGAGTGGCGGGCCACCTGCTCGGTCACCTGCCTGACGATGCCGGTGTTGATCTTGAGCAGGTCGTCGCGGCTCATCCCCGGCTTCCGGGGCGAGCCGGAGGTGATGACGACCACGTCCGACTGCGCCGTCGCCGCATAGTCGCCGCCCCCGGTGACCCGGCAATCGGAGTGATAGAGCGGCGCGGCCTCGGCCAGATCCAGCGCCTTGCCGCGGGCCAGTCCCTCGTCGATATCGATCAGCACCACGTCCCCCACCGCCCCGGCCACCAGCCGCTGGGCCGTGCTGCCGCCGACATTCCCGGCACCGACGATGGTGATCTTGGCTCGTTTCATCAGACCATGGCCTCCTGGACGACCGGCGGGGCGGAGGAATTCCCCCTCCGGAAGTCAGAATGTCCCATCGTTATAGGCAATTCCGGCGCCGGTGTCAAGATAGACAGGCGCCCGGCGGGAACAGGAGGCCCGCTTACCGCCCCCGATGCGGTCGCACACCCCAGATCGGGCGTGGGGAGGCATAGAAGCCCCACCATCCGACTCTCGGGTACGGATAGTAGGGATACGAATACGCATACCAATAAGGATACGGCGCGTAGTACGGATACCCATAATACGAATAACCGTACATGGGATACCCATAATAACCGTAGGGATAGGCCCGGTAGTAGGTCGGATAGGGATAGGAAAAGTCGACGGCCGCCCCCATCGTGTACGCCCCGCCGTAACAGCCCGTTGCCAGCAACCCCGCGCACAGAATCGCACCAACCAGTGCCCATCGCATGGTTCGTTGTCGTCGATGCATGGTCGCCTCCGTCTCCGGCTCTCGAATCAGGGCCGCTTCGTGCCCTCTTGAAGGTGCTGAATCACCCGCTCCCGCTCCCTGGGATAGCCGGGCACCAGCAACACGTGCACAACCGCCCACGAATCGCGCCATCCGCCGCCGACACGGATCGAGAGAAACGTCCGGTAGTCAAACGGCCCGCCCGGCGCGTCGTCCCCCTTCACCAGCCGGGGACGGGTCTCGATCACGCCCCGTTCCCGGTCGGCCACGGTGATCGCGTAGCCGTCCTCCTCCAGGGTCCGGACGATCCGGTCAAACGTCTGGGGGTAGCCCGCTTGAAATCGAAGGGCCTCCTCCGGGAGCTTGGGGGAGGCATCGAGATAGCGCGGCGCGCAGGCCGCCAGCGCCATGACCATGGCGCCGACCACCGCGAACCTGATACTCTTACGATACCGCATCCGTCCTCCCACCCGTTCCGGCCGCTATTGGATCTGTTTGGCCGTCATGATCCCGTCGTGATCCTCGTATTTGACGGCAACCTGGTCGCCGATATTCAAGGCGGCCAGTTGGGGCGATTCCGCAACAAATACCATCGGCTTGCCGGTTTGAGCGTCCTTGATGGTGAATTGCCGTTGCTTCGCATCCAACTGCGTCACCACGCCCACGTGGGTGCTGGGCCCAGCCGCGTCGCAGGCCCACACCGGCCCGGCCGAAACCGCCATCACCCCGATCAGACCGGCCACAATCAATGCGCCACACTGTTTCATCGCTGTTCCTCCGGTGGTTGAATGAGGCGCCATGAAACCACAACCAACATCATGAGCCTTGTTTCTCATTCTACTACGCGGTTTCGACCCGCTTCAAGGGACGCGGGTAGTGGGTCAGTTTCACCGTGACCGGTCTCAAAAATAGGGACACGGCCCAATTTCCTCATGCGGCGCGCGGCAATCAACGAAATTGGGACGTGTCCCCATTTTTGCCACGGGTGAATCCATTCAACTGACCCACTGCCGGGACGCGCGCAATCTTTACTTTTGGAAATCGGCTCTGCTACGATCGCGCCCGTGCTGCCGCAATTCCGCCGCCGGCCCCTCGTTCACGTCGCATCCGGCCTGATCGTGCTGCTCGGCGCCTGCGTGTCCGCATCGGCGACCCCCGCGGCGCCCACGCCTTCTTCCGATACCCAACCCGGCCGCGCGATACCGCTGCAGGGCAATCTCCACATCACCTCCCCCGGCACGCCTCACGAACCGTACAACAGCGACCCGCCCACATCGGGCCCCCACGTCCGTTGGGTGGCGCAGTGGGGCGTGCACAAGGTGCCGATTCCCTTTGAAATCCAGGTGCACAATCTTGAGGACGGCGGCGTGGTCATCCAGTATAAATGCGACGCACCCTGCCCTGATCTGATCAGAAAATTGGAGGCATTGACCCAACGCCCCGAATTGCTGGCCATGCCGAAGGCATTGATCAGTCACGAGGGCCCGCCGGCCATCCGACTGGTCGTCGCGCCTTATCCCACGATGAAATTTTCCATCGCCCTGACCGCCTGGGGACGGATCGACACGCTCGACACCTATGATGACGCCAGAATACTGCGGTTCATCAAGGCCTATATCGGCATCGATCACCATCCTGCCTCGGAAAAATAGCCGGCCCTGATGACATTGCAACACTCCCGGTGGCCTCGGTTGGCGCTCGCGCTGCTCTCGGCCGTTCTGCTCGCCCTGAGTTTTGCCCTGACCGAAACCTTCACGGGCCTTCCCCGGCTGGCCTGGGTCGCACTGGTCCCGCTGGGGCTTGCCATTCAACGATGCGGAACCAAACAGGCGCTCTGGCTCGGCTGGCTCTCCGGAACGGCGGCTTACCTGGCGATTCTCTCCTGGGTCATCATCGTGATGCAGATCTACGGCCATCTGCGCGCTGGAGCTGGCTCTTCGCGCCGGCGCTGTGGGTCGCGCTGGAATGGCTGCGAGGGCATCTCTTAAGCGGCTTTCCCTGGGCGTTGTTCGGCTACTCGCAATACCGGCAACTGCCGCTGATCCAGATCGCCGATGTGACGGGCGTCTACGGCGTCTCCTTTGTCCTGGTGATGGTCAACGCCGCCGTCATTCCGGTCATTGACGGATTCCTGACCGGCGCCGCCAAGGATCACGCGCCGTCCATCCAACCGGGCCGACCGGGCCTCGTGGCCCGCCTCCTCTCGCTCGTCATCGCGCTGGCCCTGGTCACCGGCGCGCTCGGCTACGGCCGCTGGCGGATGGCGGCCGTCACCGCGTCGCTCACACCCGGCCCCCGCGTCGGCCTGATCCAGGGCAACATCGCCCAGGAGATCAAGTGGGATCCCGCCATGCGGCAGATGACGCTGGAGCGATACGAGCGGCTGACCCGCGAGACCGCGGCCCAGGGCGCCGAGCTGATCGTCTGGCCGGAAGCCTCCGCCCCCTTCATCTTCGAAGACGAACCGGACTACCAGCGGGCGATCCGGTCGCTGGCCGCCGAGACACACCGGTATCTGCTGCTCGGCAGCCCCGCCATCGCCCACGGCCACACCGTGCCTGCGCTGTTCAACAGCGCCTATCTGCTCAACCCCGACGGCACCACGCAGGCCCGCTACGACAAACTCCACCTCGTCCCCTTCGGCGAATACGTCCCGCTCGGCCCGCTGCTCGGCTTCGTCAACAAGTTGGTCGACGGTATCGGCGATTTCCTCCCCGGCCGCGGGCCGGTGCCGATGGATATCGCGGGCCGCCAGCTCGGCGTCGCGATCTGCTTTGAAATCATCTTTCCCGAGGTCGTCCGGCAACTGCCCCAGCACGGCGCCCGGATCATCGCCACCATCACCAACGACGCCTGGTTCGGCCGATCGGCCGCGCCGCTGCAGCATTTCTCGATGGCGGTCTTCCGCGCGGTGGAACACCGCACCCCCGTGATCCGCGCGGCCAACACCGGCATTTCCGGTTTTATTGATGCCACCGGCCGGATCGGCCTGACGAGCCCGCTCTTCGTCGAGACCGCGCTCGTCGACGGCATCCAGCTCTCGCCGATCCGCACGTTCTACACCCGCGCCGGTGACATCTTTGCAACCGGCTGTGGTATACTCGTCGCGGCTTTGATTCTGATCGGACGACGACAACCGCATTCCACAGCGAGACACCGATAGCCCTGACGACCATGGAAGACCTGCGCCCCCCGCTCCGGCAACTGCACGCCACCATCGACGACGTCCGGAGGTGTCTTTGACCCGGATCGACTCCGAAGCCGGCTGGCCGACCTCGAACGGCAGTCGGCCGACTCGTCCCTGTGGACCGACCCCCGGCAGGCCAAGCGGCTGCTGCAGGAGCGTTCCCATCTCGAACAGGAGCTGGCCACCTGGGAAAAACTCGAGAGGGACGTCGCCGACCTGGACGTGTTGATCGACCTGGCCGAGCAGGAACAGGACGCCTCTCTCGAACCGGAAATCCGCGCGCAACTCGCCGCCCTGACCCAGCAGGCCGACAGCCTCAAAACCGAGGCGATGCTCTCCGGCGAGCACGACGCCAGCTCCGCCATCGTGCAAATCCATCCCGGCGCGGGCGGCACCGAATCGCAGGATTGGGCCCAGATGCTCCTGCGCCTGTACCTGCGCTGGGCCGAGCGGCACGGCTACAAAACCCAGATGGTCGATCTCCAGCCCGGCGAGGAAGCGGGCATCAAGGACGCCACGTTCGAAGTCAACGGCGCCTACGCCTACGGCTATCTGCGCCCCGAGGCCGGCATCCACCGTCTGGTCCGCATCTCGCCGTTCGACGCCAACAAGCGGCGCCACACCTCCTTCGCCTCCGTCTCGGTCTTTCCCGACATCGAGGGCGAGATCGACATCGTCATCGAGGAAAAGGACCTGCGGATCGACACCTACCGGGCCAGCAGCGCCGGCGGACAGCACGTGAACAAAACCTCCTCGGCCATCCGGATCACGCATCTACCAACCAACCTCGTCGTCCAGTCACAGAACGAACGGTCGCAGCACCAGAACAAGGCCGCGGCCATGAAGGTGCTCAAGGCGCGGCTTTACGAGCTGGAGCGGCAGAAGCAGGAAGCCGCGATGCAAAAAGTCGTCGGCGAGAAGAAGGGCATCGCCTGGGGCAGCCAGATCCGCTCGTACGTCTTCGCGCCGTATCAACTGGTCAAGGACCATCGCACGGGGATCGAATCGGGCAACGTCGCCGCCGTCATGGACGGCGCGATCGATCCCTTCATCCAGGGCTACCTGCTGCGCGCGGCCACCCCCGACGGCAACGGGAGCGGCGGCCAACCTCCAATGAGTGATGATGACGAACCGTAAACCACAGCCGCCGCCCGAATCCGGACCGAACGCGCCGACGGCGCCCGAGTCGACTAATGACCAGGTCCGCGAACGGCTGCGCAAACTCGCCGAACTGCGCGCATTGGGACTCGACCCCTACAGCGGCCGGCTCATCCCGACGCATGAGGCCGCGGCGATTCACGCGCAATATGATGCCCACACCGCCGGACAACTGGTCGC
>JACQCE010000021.1 GCA_016201765.1 Nitrospirota bacterium | reverse complement strand
CCACTCCGCCGGATGCGCCACCACCCCGGCCCGCACCATGTTCAGATCCATGTAGACCAGGCAGCGAATCAAATGCCCATCGGTCTCCACCGCCGTCGCATGATACCGATCCTCCCAAAACGCCCCCTTGCGCCCTTTCCGTTGATTGAATTCCTGCGCCGTCCGGCCGGCAACGAGTTGCAGACTGTTCGGAATCGCCCCCTCGCCGCTGTCCCACACCAGCAGATGGATATGATTGGACGTCACCACGTAATTGAGCACCCGAAGCCCAAAGCGCCGGCGCGCGTCCGCCAGCCAGGCCAGCCAGCGCTGCTTATCCTTGGCAAATTTGAGCAGAAAGGCCCGCTGATGGCATCGGTGGGTCAGATGCCAGACTCGGTCAGGTAGATAGTGGCGGTTCGCGCGGGCCATATTGGAGGATTATTACCACACCATTCTGAGCTCAAAACACCCCGTTTAAGGCCAATTTAGCCGTCGATTTTGACGCTTTCCCTCACAAAATCACGCTGTTCTCATGGTCCGACCACGCGGCGTTATTCTTTCTACTTTCCATTTTCCGCATTTCCCAAATGGTCCGACCCTGGGCTCATACAACACACTATTTGTGTATGCCTTTCAAAAACTCGTCCACATATGGGAAACTCCTCTCAAGGATCTTCAGCAACGTCGTGCTGACTTGCGTGGTTAGTCGTTTGAGATCCGAGCTCTCCAAGACTGCACGCAGATGTTCTTCACTACCTGATGCAAAACCGTGCCGTTCCACCAAGTATCTTGCTATAACTTGTAGTTCGCTCGGCGGAATCTCTTCTAATAATCTTGGCCCCCTGCTTCGCAATCTAATCGGCGGACTCCCCTTCGCTCGAACTACAGAGAAGAGTAGACCACCCTTGCCTGCCTCATCTTCAGAAACAACGTGTCCCTGCCGAATAGCGTGCGCGAGCGCCTTGTTCATGGCCCTCTTGAGTTCTTTGCCCATCCGCTTGATGCCGCAGCCCGACAGGTAGATGTCATAGACTCGCTTCGCAACAACTGGCCCCTCAACCTCTATGATTCGGACTATACCATCGGAGACTACATCCAAGCTGACGCTCCGAGGATCATTCCCGGCCGGCCCGGCATACGCCACATAATCGCTTGATGGTAGGTTAGCATCTCCCAATCTGACTGAAGGAACGAGCACTCGTCCTCTGTCAAGGAGGTCTCCATCATCGGCCGACAGATGCACCCGAGCTTCTACTGGAGGCACGTCTCCTCTTGCTGAACTGCATTGTGCCGGCGGTGCAGCAGGCATCGACGCCTGGGCGTTCTCAGGAACTTCATCAGGTATCGGGGTATCCTGGTTCACCGGCTTATTCACAGAAGACACGACACGGTGCTCGGTATGCACGCTCCTTGGTGCGCCTTCGGCCCCAATCGGTTCAATACCGCGCTTGGTCAACATCTTCAAGAGGTCATCCAGTATGTCCTTTCGTCGACGGATGAAGGCGGAGGCGAAACACCGCCAGAACATCCAACCAGCACGTTCCAGAACGCGCTGGCGCTGCATGTCGTCGGCCCACTTGTCCGCACCGTGGTACTTGTCGCCGTCGCACTCGATCGCTAGCCGAGCGTCATTGTGTCCCTCCACCACCATGTCGATGCGGTACTGGCCGACCCGCACTTGTGGCGTCACCCAGTAGCCACGCTGCGCGAGTTCATCGTACATCTCGCGTTCGAAAGGGGACTCGCAAAGTTTGCGCAGGTCCTCCACGCGCACCTCATCCTGGGCGAAGGGTGCCGCGAAGTGTCCGATGAGCCTGCGCCGCTGAAGGTTCTCCCCGGTCAAGTGTTCCAATTCCACCGAGCGCACCAGGTACATCCGATCGCGCGCACGCGAGGCAGCCACGTTGAAACGCTGGTCATACATAATGCCGGAGAGCGGTCCCCCCAACTCGTTGGGCGCTGACACCATGGAGAGAAACATGATGTCACGCTCCTTGCCCTGGAACGTACGCGCATCGCCACAAGTGATGCGATGGCGTTGCATGATTTCTGGTCCAAGCTCATCGGTCAGTCGATCCCATATCAACAGTGCCTGCTTGTCAGCGAGCAGAGAGACAACCCCGATGGAGCGGCCAGCCATGGCTGGATCCTCCACGATCGCCTTGATCTCATCGACAATGAAACGCGCCTCGGGCAGATTAACATCACCCTTGCGATACCCGTCTTCCACTACCACGTCGATGAGGGGCGGGTCGAGGCGCTCAGACGCTTTCGGTATGCGCAGTGGCCGCAGCTCGTGATTGTAGAACTCGCGCTTGGAGTACTCGATGATGGGAGCTACGCAGCGGAAATGTTCTTTCAACATCACCGCGCTCTTGGCGAACACTACCTTGAAAAGATCATAGATGGAACGATCCGGTGACATTTGCGGCCTGTAGGTCTCCACTTGGCTGCCAAGGAAGCGGTTCATGAGGCTGCGAATTTTCTCCTCTTCAAGACCTACGCCCTCGGGAGAAACCTGCTTGTCGTCGCCGACGATAAGCACCTTTTGGGCCCGTAAGAGAGAAGGCAAAGCGGTAAGGTCTGATTGCGATGCTTCGTCGATGACGACAAGGTCGAAGCAGCCCAACTCCGCAGGCAGTGATTCCGACACGCGGTAATGAGGCATTATCCAGCACGGCACAGCGGGGTTCGCCTGGGATGCCGCCATGCGCGCATCTTGCCGGTAGCGTACAGCACGCTTCCCCTTACCCCTGTCCTTGCCGATTTTCTGTATGGCGTTGAGGTATGCCTGCAGAGCGGCCCGGATGTTGGGGGAGGCATTCTCTGCAAGCTTAAGCCACGTACGCTTCACCACAATGTCGCGGTAGGCGCGCGTTAAGTCGCTTTCGACATCATTACGGTCTTTTGCTAACTTCTTCAGCTCTTCGTGCCCGTCAATCGACTCGAGGTGAGTGGCGAGACGTCTCAGCCGCCAAGCTTTGCGCCAACTGTCTGGAAGCAGGCTATCCACGGTGCCCGCAATTGGTTGCTTGAGTGCTACGGCGTACTTCGACGCTCCGGAGGCTTCTATTTTGTCACAGACCTCGCGCACGGTAACGAGATGCGCTCCCAAATTCAGCACGCGTGAGAGTTCAGCCATCAGCGCTGACCACTTAGCCTGCATCCCTGAATCCGTAACCGTGGGGTTACCCAGCGCCTCACTGAGGAAGTGGCGTAGGTCATCGATGATGCGGCCGGTCCGGCCTTCCAGCACCTTTTGGCAGCGTTCCTTGTTGGCCCATACGTTGGCCAGGCGGTTTTTCGTGAGGTGATGCCGAAGCGCCTGCTCCAGCTCAGATAGGCACTGCGCGTTATCCGCCACCTCGCGGGCGTGAGGCCAGTTAGGGAAAACGTGGGCGGCCGCGGTGCAGAGTTCGCCTTCCGCGCTCACCACGACTTTCACTTTGAGGTAAAGAGTGTAGCCATGGGCAGCAGCCAGGCCGTCTCCCGGCTTGTCACCCAGCACGGCTTCGAGATGAAGCTCGTGGGCAAGTGCATTCCAGCGCAAGGCTAGTTCGCGCAGGCATTTCAACAAGGCCAGATGCTCGGCAACATGCTTCCATCCCTCAGCATCAGCTGGTGGATTGCCGAGAACGCGAATACGGTCTAGCTGTCTTTTCTGCTCGGACTTACCGAATAGGCCTTTCAGCCCAAAAGGGCTCTTCCCCTCGGTGAGATTGCCCACGGCCTCCACAAGCTCGGTATCAAGCTCAATGCCTTCCGGCGTGGTAACTGGCCGCTTAAAAAACACCTTGCGCCGCTCAACAGCCCGCTCAAGCTCGGTGCCAAGGACTTCCAACATCCGCGGTAAGCCGTCGTTGCCACCGCGGCGCAGCCGTTCGCGCATGCCGACCATCCAGGGTCGATGTTCCTGCGCTACCTCGTCACGTAGATGCTTCAGCATCTCAATGCGGATGAGGAGCTGCTGTGCAAAGGTGAGCGTCTCCTGGCTCGAGTCGGCGAGTGCTGGAACGTCGCCGTGTTCCACTCTCTGTTTCAGTTTCTCAAACTGGGATAGGTCCTGGTGGACTTCGAGCAACGTCTTGGAGTCAGGAAACTCGACAAGCTGTGGTAGTGATGCATCGAGATAATCAATATCTTTACCTAGAGTGCGGCGTGCCTCTCGCAGTCGGACGACATCCGAGTCCGAGAACTGCGGCGCAAACGCTGGAGTGATTTCAAGCGCGTCGGTGATCCACTCGAACTGCCCTGCGCTATCAACCACTTCTCGCGCCGCGTCCTGCGGGTCGATTTCCTCCATATCCAGCGCAACCTTGGCGAGATTCTGTTTCGCCCAATCGCCAATCTTGCGGTCGATGCCAGCAAGTTTACCGTGGAGGGCATCAATGGATTCCGCAAGATGGCTGAGGGCTCTCGCGGTGCTGCTGCGGTCGAGACTCTGAACCTCGGAGGCAATCTTATGAATGGCGTACTCGAACTGTTTCATGCCGTCCTGCTCGCTGGTTAACAGCGAAATGGCAAGCGGACGGATTTCGACCGGCAACTGCTCCTGCAGAACTGCGAGGGCGGGGTCCTTCATCGAGGTCACGAGCACCCGCTTGCCCTCGGCCAGATAGTGACAGATGACATTAGCGATGGTATGCGTCTTGCCAGTGCCTGGTGGACCCTGCACGACAACTCCATCGGAAATATCCAATAGCTGGATGATGCGAACCTGCTCGTCGTTGAAGGGCTTTGGGAAATAGAGATCGCGCACCTTCTTGCCGCTCGTGATGTTCTCAACGTGATACGAGGCGGATACACCACGAAAGGACGGCAGATCGACAACCGGGTTGGTCGTATCAGGATCGGTCACGACGGCGGCTACAGCGGGTGGGTAGGCCTTGGCTTCTCCGGCTTGCTTCTTCAGCTTTTCCAAATCCTGCAGAAAAAGGTTGTTAGTGCGCGGGCGTGCGAAGAATACCCATGTATCGGTGATTCTGAGCTTGTCATCGGGCTTTGGCAACGTGCGGTCCTCTGCCGTCACTTCGTTTGGCCAGTAGATGCCGTTTGCGTCGAGATTCGTACTCGCGGTGCGAAGCAGAGGCTCGAACGTGCCGCGGTCGAACGGCGAAAAGGTTGTCGTAGCCTTCCCGAAGAACTCCTTTGCCGCCTTTTCCAAGTCGGCAACACCGGGATTATCGATAGAGGCGTACCAGTCAATCTCAAGTCGGGCGTCAACATCTCGCGGCCGAACTTCCAATTCGGCCGTCACAGGGTTAAGCGACATCTCAACCAGCCGTCCTATCATTGGATAGGACAGCACGCTGCCCTCGCAGTTCCAGATGCAAATGCCTACACCCCAAACAAGCTCGAGCTGCGCTTCGACAATACCGCCCTCGAGCTGCTGCTTCAGCGTGAAGAGTTGGGAGTAAAGGCGGATGGTCTTGCGCCGAAGCTTCTCTTCCTCGGCCCAGGGACGCCACCTCGTATCAAGGTATACGGCGAGTTGGGCTCGGACCTGCTCAGCCTTGTTGTAGTCAGATAGGATAACAGTCGCCTTGGGGTCGATGGCTGGCTTGCCTTGCTCCAGTGGAAATTCCGAAGAGCAATGCGTGCCCGCTGCAATGAGGCTTGCGCCGTCGATGGCTTCCCGTAGCTTCAGCTCTTCGTTCGGGCTTTGTGTCATCTGCACCCACGGCCGAAGCACCGCGCTAGTGATGTCCGGCGGCTTCGTTTCGTGGAGTCGCTTAACAACAAGCCAAATTTCATCTTCGCTCTCGGGATCGTTAACATTCACACGGATGCCTGGCAGTCCTTGCATCTGGTGCTCGTATAGAGCGAAGAGCCCGTGTTCAGTAACGTTCGCTGCAGGCTTGCTCCGTATCCGCGCGGTTTGCTGAGCGAACTCGACAAGGGAAAGAAGCCGATCTCGTTCGATGCTCATGAGGCTTCGCCTATTGGTATTAAGCTGGATTCCCAACTGCAGATAAGAGGATCATACGATTTCCAGTACAACCTTTTCCTCCTCACCTTCCCTCTCCCGTCAGGTGGAGAGGAAACACTAATGATATGTGCGGTGAGCCTGGCTGCTCGCAGGCCGGAATCACCCCGCCCAAGTATATTGATCCGATAACAAAATCTCAAGGAAATGGAGCAAAAAACGTGAGGCGCGAGGGGTGTGAGGGCAGGATTTCGCGATCAGACGGAATGGACAGGAAACTGGCCACTAAGGGCAGGAAATTGGCCTGTTAAATGGCAACTACAAGTAATAAATGAGAAAAACGAAATGCGTGAGAATGGAAAGTGGAAAGTAAAGAGTGGATTGGGGGGCGGGCGCCCCCCTTAGGCTATCGCATCCACGATCGCGTTGAACGTCGGGCTGGGGCGCATGGCTTTGGACGTCTTGGCCGGATCGGCGTGGTAGTAGCCGCCGATGTCCACGGCCTTGCCCTGTGCGCCGAGCAGCTCGGCGTTGATCTTGGCTTCATTGTCAGCCAGTTGCTTGGCCACCTTGGCGAACTTCGCCTGCAGTGACTTGTCCTCCGTCTGCTCAGCCAGCGCCTGCGCCCAGTAGAGCGCGAGATAGAAATGGCTCCCGCGATTGTCGATCTCCCCGACTTTGCGCGCCGGCGATTTGTTGCTCTCCAGGAACTTGGCGTTCGCCTTGTCGAGCGTGTCGGCCAGGATCTTCGCGGTCGGGTTGTTGGAGACTTTGCTCAGGTGCTCCAATGAGGCGGCCAGCGCGAGGAATTCGCCCAGCGAATCCCACCGGAGATAGCCCTCCTCCTGGAACTGCTGGACATGCTTGGGGGCCGAGCCGCCGGCGCCCGTCTCGAAGAGCCCGCCGCCGTTGAGCAGCGGCACGATCGAGAGCATCTTGGCGCTGGTCCCGATCTCGAGAATCGGAAACAGGTCGGTCAGGTAGTCGCGCAACACATTGCCCGTCACGGAGATCGTGTCCTTGCCCTCTTTCAACCGCTCCAGCGAAACCCGCGTCGCCTCGGCCGGCGAGAGGATCCGGATGTCGAGGCCCTTGGTGTCGTGCTTGGGCAGATAGGCGTTGACCTTCTTGATCAGCTCGGCGTCATGCGCGCGGTTCTTGTCGAGCCAGAAAAGCGCGGGCGCGCCGGTGGCGCGGGCGCGGTTCACGGCCAGCTTGACCCAGTCTTGAATGGGCGCGTCCTTGACCTGGCACATCCGCCAGATGTCGCCTTCCTCCACCTGATGCTCGATGAGCGTTTTGCCCGCAGCGTCGACCACGCGAACCGTGCCGTTGCCCGGCACCTTGAAGGTCTTGTCGTGCGAGCCGTATTCCTCGGCCGCCTGCGCCATCAGCCCCACGTTGGGCACGCTGCCCATCGTCCGGGGATCGAACGCGCCGTGCTGCTTGCAGAACTCGACCACCTCGCGGTAGACCGGCGCGTAGCTGTTGTCGGGAATGACGCATTTGACATCCTGCAGCTTGCCCTCGGCGTTCCACATCTTGCCCGAGTCGCGGATGACCGGCGGCATGGAGGCGTCGACGATCACGTCGCTGGGGACGTGCAGATTGGTGATCCCTTTGTCGGAATTGACCATCGCGAGGGGCGGCCGCTTCTGGTAGACCGCTTTGATGTCGGCCTCGATGGCGGCCCGTTCGGCCTCCGGCAGGGTTTTGATCTTGGCGTACAGATCGCCCAGGCCGTTGTCGGGGTCGACGCCGAGCTTCTGGAGCGTGGCGCCGTGCTTGTCGAAGACGTCCTTGTAGAAGACCGTGACGGCGTGGCCGAAGATCTTCGGGTCGGAGACTTTCATCATCGTCGCCTTCATGTGCAACGAAAAGAGGACACCCTGCTTCCTGGCGTCCTCGATCTGCGCCTCCAGAAACTCCCGGAGCGCCTTCCTGCTCATGAACGTGGCGTCGATCACTTCGCCCGCCTGCAGCTTGACCGCCTCCTTCAGCACGGTGGTCTTGCCGTCCTTGCCGACGAACTCGATCTTCGCCGTGGTGGCCGCGTCGACGGTCGTCGATTTCTCGTTCGACCGGAAATCACCCTTGGTCATGCTGGCGACGTGCGTTTTGGAGTCGGCCGTCCAGGGACCCATCTTGTGCGGGTGCTTCCGGGCGTAATTCTTCACGGAGAGCGGGGCCCGGCGGTCGGAATTGCCCTCGCGCAGGACGGGGTTGACGGCGCTGCCCTTGATCTTGTCGTATCGGGTTTTGATCTCTTTCTCTTTGTCGCTCTTGGGATCTTCGGGATAGTCCGGCAGCTTGTAGCCCTGGCCCTGGAGCTCCTTGATGGCCGCTTTCAACTGGGGAATCGAGGCGCTGATGTTGGGGAGCTTGATGATGTTCGCCTCGGGCGTCGTGGCCAGTTTGCCCAGCTCGGCCAGATCGTCCGATTGTTTCTGCTGGTCCGTGAGAAATTCGGGGAAGCTGGCGAGAATCCGGCCCGCCAGCGAGATGTCCCGCAGCTCGACCGCCACGTTGGCGGCTTTCGTGAAGGCGTTGACGATCGGGAGAAACGAATAGGTCGCCAGCATCGGCGCTTCATCGGTCTTGGTATAGAGAATCTTGGCGTTGTGTGCGCTCATTTGTTCCCCGCTGAGAGAGTGTAATGGTCCGGAAAGAGCTTCAGACTAATCTATCGCTGCGCGCCTTGTCAACAGGATTTGATGCATCTGGAAAGCGCGACGTCCCGGCCATTTTTACACCAACTTTTTGATTCGTCTGGAGAATTTCTGATTTACCGGCGCGGCCGGCTTTGAACGATCTTCCCCATCACGACCGGCCTGAACGCCCCGGTGGCGGCCGGGATGTTGTTGGCCCGGCCGTGCCAGGCTTCATAGGCCAGAAGCGCGAAGGCCATCGCCTCGACCGCCCGGCTGTCGTAGCCGTGGGCCTCCATGGTGCTGACCCGAGCGGCCGGCAGCGCAGCCTGCAGTTCCCGCATGATGGCCGGGTTGCGGCTGCCGCCCCCGCCCACGATCACGTCGTCGATCGGGCCTTTCGGCGCGATGAACCGGTCGCAATGGACGGCGATCGACCGGGCCGTAAACGCCGTCGCCGTGGCCAGCAGATCCGCGGTCGAAAGGGTCGTCCAGTCTCGTCCAAACCTAGCCCGCATGGCGGGCAGGCCGAAGGCTTCCCGCCCGGTCGTCTTCGGCGGCCGTTGGCGGAGATAGGGATGGGCCAGCAACCGGGCCAGCAGCGGAGCACAGATCCGCCCCCGGCCCGCCAGACGGCCGCCATGGTCCATAATGATGCGGCCCCGTGATCGTTCGTGGGCGATGGCGTCGAGCAGCATGTTGCCCGGGCCGGAATCGAACGCCAACAGGGCGTCCCGCCGTCCACCAGGCTTCAGGGCCGGCTTCAGATAGGTCAGATTGCTGATCCCGCCGATGTTGACCACCACCCGCCCCCGCGCCGGGTGGCGGAAGAGCACGTCGTGCAGGAAGGGGGTCAGCGGCGCGCCATGGCCGCCGGCGGCCTGATCGCGCGGCCGGAAGTCGGCAATGGTGGCAATGCCGGTCCGTTCGGCGATGATCGACGGCTCGCCGATCTGCAGCGTGGAGCGCAACCGCCACCGCCCCTCCCGTTCCGGTTCGGGCAGATGGCAGACCGTCTGGCCGTGCGAGCCGATCAGCGCGACGCCGGCGCGCGCCACACCGGCCCGCCGGATCACCCGCAGCGCGGCGGCGGCAAACTCCTCGCCCAACCGGGCGTTGAGCCGGCAGGCTTCCGCCACCGGCAGCGGCGTGCCGGAGGCGAGCCGCAGCAGGCGCGCGCGCAATTCGGCCGGATAGGGGGTGGTTTGAAACGCCAGCAGACGGAGCGTCGTCCCGCCCGATCTGCCAGATTTAATAGCCCGACCCGTGATCTCCACGAGCGCGGCATCGATCCCGTCCGTCGACGTGCCGGACATCAACCCCACTACACGCATCGTGCTGTTTCTCCCCGTCGCCGTCCCGTCCGTGACCACGCCCACACACCCGATTCCCGCGCCAGCCTAGCCGAATTACCCCGCTGAATCAAGGAAAAACCGATTTGGGTAGTGGATCAGTCCACCGTGCCCTGTCTCAAAAATAGGGACACCCCAATTTCGTTGATCGCCGCGCGCCGCATGAGGAAATTGGGACGTGTCCCTATTTTTGCCGACCCCGATTTGACACCCATGAAAGATCAGTGGTATCGTGTCGCACCGCTGATGTCCCGCTTGCCCCGCCACGTCTTTATCATCCTGCCGGTTCTTCTCGCCTTCGTTGGAAGCCTGGACCGCGCACCGTCTGCGTTGGCTCAAGAACCGATCCCGGTCGTCACCACGCTGCCCTTCCTGCAGGAGTTCGTCGAGCAGATCGGCGGCGCCTCCGTCAGCGTGGTCAGCCTGATCAAGGGCACCGAAAGCGAGCACACCTACACGCCGAAGCCGAGCGATCTGGTCGCCGTCAGCCGGGCGCGCCTGCTGGTGCAGGTGGGGGTGGGCCTCGAGGTGTGGGTCGCGCCGATGATCGAATCGGCCAAGAACCCCGGGTTGACGGTCGTGACCACCGGCCAGGGGATTCCGCTCCTGCGCGGACAAGGAACGGGAGAGTCCGATGAAGACGGCCACGCCCATGCGTCGGGTAATCCGCACATCTGGCTCGATCCGGAAAATGCCAAGATGATGATCCGCGCCATCACCGATGCGCTCATTAAAATGGCGCCGGCCCAACGGACGGCGTTTCTGGCGAACCAGGCCCGGTATCTGAACGAGATCGATACGGTCGAAACCGCCATCAAGGAACAGGTCAAACCGCTCAAGGACCGCCGGATCGTCACCCATCACGCGGCCTGGCCCTATTTCGCCCGACGGTTCGGCTTTCAGATCGAAGGGGTGATTCTGGAGCAGCCGGGGAGCGAAGCGTCGGCCAAGGCGCTGACCGGTCTCATCAAGTTGATCCGACAGAAGAAGATCAAAGTGATCGTCATGGAACCGCAGCTCAATGCCAAGGTGGCCCAGACGCTCGCGGAGGAGACCGGCGCCGCCCTCGTCACCCTGACCCCCCTGCCGGGCGCGCTGCCGGGCACGGAGCGCTACCTCGACATGCTGAGCTATGACGCCCGGCAGCTCGTCGAGGCGTTGAGCCGTCCCACGACGCGGGAATGACATGAACAGTCCGGCGGTCACGGCGGAGGGCACCGCGCCCATCATCACCTTTCAGGACGCGAGTTTCGCCTACAACGGCACGCCGGCCCTCGAGGCGCTCACGTTTTCCATCATGCCCGGTGAATTTCTGGGCATCATCGGCCCCAACGGCTCGGGCAAAACCACGCTGCTCAAAGCGCTGCTGGGGCTGATCGCGCCCACCGCGGGCCGGGCGACCATCTTCGATTGCACCTGCCACACACTGCGCTGTCATCACCGGGCCAAGATCGGCTATCTCCCCCAGCGCAGCCAGCTCGACCCCCGCTTCCCCATCACCGTCTTTGAAACCGTGCTGATGGGACGGTACGGCGCGCTCGGCCTGTTCCACCGGCCGACCGCCGCCGACCGGGAACTCGCCGAGGCCGCGCTCCACGACGTGGGACTGCCGGAGCTGAAGGACCGGCCGCTGGGGCAACTCTCCGGGGGGCAGCAGCAGCGGGTGCTCATCGCCCGGGCGCTCGCGCAACAGCCACAAGTCTTGCTGCTCGACGAGCCGACCACCGGCGTGGACGCGCCGACGCAGACGGCCCTGTTGTCGCTCATCCGCCGGTTGCACCAGCAGCGCCGCCTCACCGTGCTCTTTGTCACGCACGACATCAATGTCGTCAGCCCCGTGGTCGACCGGCTCGCGCTGCTCAACCGACGGCTGGTCGCCATCGGGACGCCGGCCGAGGTGCTGACGAAGGCCACGCTGGCCGCGGTCTACGGCGAGGCGGTCATCGTGACCTCGCAGGGGGGCGGCTCCTACGTCATCGTCGCGGACCATCACCATGACTGACCTGCTGACCTACGGCTTCATGCAGCGGGCGCTGGCGGCCAGCGTGATGATCGGCACGCTCTGCGCCGTCGTCGGCGTCTTTGTGGTCCTGCGCGGCCTGGCCTTCGTCGGCGCGGGCACGGCCCATTCCGCCTTTGCGGGGGTGACGCTGGGCTATCTCGTCGGGATCAATCCAATGGCCATGGCGCTGGTCTTCGGCCTCGGCACAATCTGGATCGTGCAGGCGCTCAACGAACGGAGCCGGACGGCGTTCGACGTGTCGGTGGGCATCTTCTATGCGGCGAGCATGGCGCTGGCGATCGTCTTCATCGGCCTGATGCGCACCTATAATTCCGAAGTCTACGGCTATCTCTTCGGCAGCATCCTGTCCGTGACGCCCTCGGAGCTGTGGACGATCGGCCTGCTGAGCGCCGTGGCGCTGACCTGCCTGGCGCTCTTTTTCAAGGAGTTTCACTTCATCGCGTTCGATCAGGAGATGGCCGCGGCCTCCGGCATCCCCGCCACGCGCCTCTTTTTTCTGCTGCTGAACCTGGTGGGGCTGACGATCGTGATTGCGCTCAAAGCGGTGGGGGCCCTGCTCGTCTTCGCGCTGCTGATCATTCCCGCGGCCGCCGCCTACCAGCTGGCCAGCCGGCTCTGGACGATGATCCTCTGGGCGGTGGGGGTGGGGCTGACTTCGACGATCGGAGGGCTGTTGCTTTCGTACGCCTTTGATCTGCCGTCAGGCGCCACGATCACGCTGCTGGCGACGGCGCTCTTTTTCCTCGCCGTGCTGGCCTCGCCGAAACGTTAGTCCCTTAGCAAGGGGCGCTGAAAATCCGTTTTGGTTGCAGGCCGGTCAAAAAGCTCCACCACCCGCTTACGCGGGTACCCGGGCAAAAATGGGGACACGTCCCAATTTCCTCATGCTGTGCGCGGCGATCAACGAAATTGGGACGTGTCCCTATTTTTGACGGCCTGCCAGACTACCACTCGTTGTAGGGCGTGCCGTTGAGCGCCACCCGGTCGCTGCCGCTGTGGACGTCGTTGACGCCGCTGTCCCCCTCCGCGCCCGTGGCGTACATTTCCACCCAACTGTCCGAGGCGCCGGTGAAGGGATCCGTCGGGAGACTCCGCAGATACTCCTTGCTGACCAATTCCGCCAGATTCGGGGGGAAGGTTCCGTGATCGGCATAATACTTGTCCAGCAGATCGCGGATGACAAACAGGTCCTGGTGCAGGACCGCTTCCCGGGCCTTTAACACGGAGATGCGGTAGGAGGGGATCGCCAGCGTGGCCAGAATTCCCACGATGCTCACCACCACCATCAATTCCAGCAGGGTGAATCCGGACGCGGTTGACAGGCGGGAGGAGCGCGTCGGGCGCGGGCGTCGCTTCATGCGTTTCATCGTACCATCGGCTCCGGGTCCTGTCGAGTCACGAAGGCGGTGAACCCCTCGCGTTCCAGCCGGCGGGCCACGGCTTCCGCCTCGGCGATCGTGGCCACGCGGCCGACCCGGACGCGGTGATAGATCGCGCCATTCAACCGGACCGGTGAGACGGACACATCCGTGTACCGGTCGATCAACCGCCGCTTCAGGGCGCCGGCGGATGCCTCATCGATGAACGCGCCGATTTGCACCGTATACGCCGACTCCTCCGCCGCCTCGGACACCGGGACGGACACCCGCTCCAGCCTGACCCGCGTCGTGCCGTTGGGGACCATGCCGAGGTCGGTGGCCGCCGAATAGGACAGATCAATGATCCGGCCCTTGACGAAGGGCCCGCGATCGTTGATTCGCACCATGACGGACCGGCCGTTGTCCAGATTCGTCACCCGCAGGCGGGTTCCAAACGGATAGAGCCGGTGCGCCGCCGTATAGGCGTGCATGTCGTAGCGTTCGCCGTTGGCCGTCAGCCGGCCGTGAAAGGGTTCCCCGTACCACGACGCGACGCCCGTCTCCTGATCGCGCAAGACCGGCGTCACCGTCGCGCAGGCGGTCACCAGCAGCAAGCCGGCCGCCAGTCCCCAGCCACGCCCCCACACCCCAAGTCCTCTCCCCTCCATCATCACGTTGCTCACTACAACCGAAGCCGGACCACGCGGACCTGGCAGGTCGGACAATAGCCGCTGGGCGTCAACTGGGTCTGACAAATGGCGCACCACATCGTTCTCCGTTCGACGGCCCGTCGATCGCCGCGCCGGCGCTCGCCCGCCCGTCGATCAGTCCGCCGCCGCTCGGGCGTCGTCCGGCGTCGATCGGTCCGGCGCCGCCGGGAAGAGGGCGGCCCGGTCATGATCCCGGATCGGCCCGTTGAACTGGATGATCCGCCGCCCACAAACCCGTCCGGCGCGCTTGAGCGCCCGTCTGGGCGTCCTGCAATCGCTGCCGATATTTGTCGTTCGGCGGATAAATTTTCACCACGGCGAGTCCCTGACGGACCAATTCTGCGTTGACAAACAGATCATCCACAAACAGGTAGGCCAGATGGCGCCGGTACCGGTCGCACGGCTCGCGGTCGGCCTCCAGTCTGACCCGGCGCCCCTCCACCAACCGGCGGTTCAGCGCCGACGCGTCCTCGGCGAAGGGTTCCGGCGCATAGACCCAGCGGCCGTCACGCTTCGTGCGCACTTCCGGCGTATCGATGCCGAGGTAACGAATCCGCTCCCCCGAGGTCAGTTGAACGGTATCCCCATCGATGACCTCCTGCACCACGGCCATGCCGCTGACGGGCGCGCACGCGGTCTCCTGACGGGCGGGAAGAGCCGAGGAAAGAATCAGCCACAGAACGGCCAGAAGCGCACCCACGCCGCCGCCGATCCGGACCCGGCGGCTTCGGGTCATCCGGATGGTTGGGCGGATGATCGGGCGGACGATGGAACGACTCACAACGAGACGAGCTGCTTGCCCTCCCGACGCACCCATTGATCCAATACTTTCCGGGCATCAGGACCGACCCCCACAAATCGAAGCCCCACGCCGGCCGGAGGGGCGCCGGGCTTGTTGCTCCGCTTCCAGACCACCTCGCAGGTGCAACTGACCGTGGTTTTCCGGTCGGGCAGGACAAACTCCACCGGGAATTGATCGCCGGGCTTGAGCTGCTTGGGGGTCGACAGCATCAGGCCGCCGAGGCTCAGATTCTCGGCGTAGCCGAGGAAAATCCGGTCATACCCCTTTCCCTTCACCTCCAGCACCAGCAGGGGCGAAGGCAGCCAGTACCGGCGATCCCGTGAGACAAATCGGCGGGCTTTCCGCCCCGCCGCCACCGGGGCCGCCGTCGGGGCCCGTTTGGCCGACGGCCGACGCGCGGACGGGCGTTTACCGCTCATCGATGAACGGCAACAGGGCGGCGACGCGCGCCCGCTTGATGGCCAGCGTCACGCTGCGCTGATGCCTGGCGCAGGTGCCGGAGACGCGCCGGGGCACGATCTTGCCCCGTTCCGACAAATAGTTGCGCAACATGGACGAATCCTTGTAATCAATATAGGGGGTTTTGTCCACACAAAACCGGCACACCTTCCGCCGGAGAAAGCGGGATTCCCCGCCGTCCCGGCCCTCCCGGCCGCCCCGCGCCGTGTCATGCTCCCGTTCCCGTTCCCGCTCTCGCACCGCCATGCTCACCCCAATTCGTTCTCGATGTAATGCCGACGCGCCGTCATACGATCGGCGCGATTAAAAGGGAACGTCATCCTCCACGGGCGCCTCTTCCGGCGCCGCCGCTCCCCCCGCCTCTTCACTGACGCCGCCGCCCGCGCCCTGCCGCTTCGGCATGAACCGCACCTGCTGGGCCACCACTTCATGCTTGCTGCGCTTCTGGCCCTCTTCCGTTTCCCAGCGCCGTTCCTGCAACCGGCCGTCCACAATGACGCCGTTGCCCTTGCTCAGGTATTGCCCGCAGGTTTCGGCCTGTTTGCCGAAGACCACGACATCGATGTAGCAGACGTCATCCTTGGCCTCGGCGCCCTGCTTGTAGCGATGATTGACCGCGATGCGGAAATTGGCCACCGGCGTCCCGCTGGGCGTGAACCGCACCTCGGGATCGCGGGTCAGATTGCCCATCAGGATCACCTTGTTGAAACTAGTCATGCGACTCCGCTGGAGCCGCCGCGCCGGCCGCAGCCGGGGCGACCGTCGATGGAAGGCCGTGCTGCGGATCGACGGCCACGGTCATGACGCGCATCACCTGCTCATCCAACCGGCAGGCCCGCTCCAATTCCCTGACCAGCGTGCCGCCGCCGTCAAACCGGAAAATCAGATAGACCGCTTTTTTTTCCTTGTCGATCTCGTAGGCCAGCTTCTTCTTCCCCCAGGAGGCCACCTGGGTCACCTTGCCGCCCAACCGCGTGATCAGGCCGTTGAGCTTCTCCGTCATCCCGTTGACCTCTTCATCGGTCAGGGATGACTTCAACAACACCATCGATTCATAATGCGCCATTGCGTCAAACACTCCTCTCCAGCGTGCGTATCGGGCACCGTTTATCTACCACACCCCCGGGGCGGGTTCAAGGGCTATTTCAGACGACCCTCCGTCGCCCGTCCACCGCCAATCTCGCGCCTTGTTCATCCACTCTCTACTTTCCACTCTCACGCCTTGCCCTTTGTTCTGCATGCATTCCCCCCGTCATCCGCCTTGTTATACGTTGAACCGGATTACGAGCACATCGCCATCCTTGATGACGTAGTCCCGCCCCTCCGACCGGAGCAGCCCCTTCTCCCGGACCGCCGCCATCGACCCGCACCCCACGAAGGTTGAAAAATCGACCACTTCAGCCCGGATGAAACCCCGCTGCAGATCGGAATGAATCTTCCCGGCCGCGTCCAGGGCGGTGGAGCCGGCCGGCAACGGCCAGGCCCGGACCTCCTTGTCGCCGGCGGTAAAGAAACTGATCAATCCCAACAACGCGTAGGCTTCCCTGACCACGGCGGCCAGCCCCGGCTCCGACAACCCCAGTTCGGCCAGAAACGGCGCCCGCTCGTCGGACGGCAACGCCGTCAACTCCGCCTCCAACTGGCCCTGAAAGCGCAGCCATCGGGCATGCCGTCGTTGGGCCAGTTGCGCGAGCCCCGCTTCCCATTCCGGCTGGCCCGGCGCCGGTTTCTCCCCGACGTTCAAGAGATAGAGCACCGGCAGGATTGACAACAACTGCAATTCGCGTATGACCGCCGGAGGCTCGGGGCGTGGGGGCGTCGGAGGACTCTTCTCGCCCTTTTCCGCACGGGCCCCCACATTCAATGACACCAGGGCGGCGACGTCGCCCCGTTCCGCGGCCGCCAGCCATTGCTGGAGTTGCGCCAGCTCCTGCTGCGCCGCCGCATCGGCTCCCCTGGTCCGCTTGGCCGTCCGGTCGACCGCCTTCCGGAGCACCTCCAGATCGGACAGGAGCAATTCGGCTTCGATCAACTCGATATCCCGCAACGGATCGGGGTCGCCGTACATGTGGGGGATGTCGGCGTTGACGAATCCCCGCACCACGTGCAGGATGGCGTCCACGTTCCGAATGTGGCTCAGAAAGGTGTTGCCGAGTCCCTCGCCCTGGCTCGCGCCCTTGACCAATCCCGCGATATCGACGACTTCCAATGTGGCCGGGACGACCCCGGCCGTGGGGAACAGCGCGTGCAACCGGGTCAGCCGCGGATCGGGAACGGCCGCGATCCCGACGTTGGGATCGATCGTGCAAAAGGGGTAGCTGGCCACGGCGGCCGTGCCGCTGACGAGCGCGTTGAACAGGGTCGACTTGCCGCTGTTCGGCAACCCGACCAGACCGCAACGAAGCGTCACGTGAGGGGGTCCGTGCCGGGCGCCGCCGGACGCTGATGATAGCGGTTCATCGCCGCCTCCGGGCCTTGCACCACAAAACAGTCGATCGCCTGGACCGCCCGTTCAACCATCTCCGCCAGGTCACGCCGTTCGTTCGCAGGAATCTTCTCCAGAACGTACCCGACGTCATCCGTCGGGGCCGGCGGCCGGCCGATGCCCAGCTTCAGCCGCCAGAACGCATCGGTCCGCATGGCGCCGATGACCGACCGGACGCCCTTGTGCCCGCCGTCCCGCCCGCCCTTCTTGAATCGAAGCTGGCCCGCCGGGAGGTCCATGTCGTCGTGGACGACCACCAATTCCTCCGGCTCGAACGGGGACGTGTCCCGCAAGGCGGAGATCGCCCGGCCGCTTTCATTCATGTAGGTGTCGGGGATGGCGACGCGGATGGCATGATGATCGAACCGGGCCGCACCAAAGAACAGATCGCGGGATTTCTTCAAAGGGATCTTCCGCTCTTCGGCAAACAGCTCGATCACCCGGGCCCCGAGATTGTGCCGGGTGTCCTGATAGCGGTCGCCCGGATTGCCGAGGCCGACAAAGAGCGGGCCCGTTACTTGGCTTTCGATTCCTTCTTCTCCTCCTTGACTTCCTTCTCTTCCTTCCCGGCCGCGGCGGCCGGCTTGGCGGCTCCCTCAGCGGCCACTTCCTCTTCCTTCTTCTCCTTCTTGAGCAATTCCGGTTCCTTGGTCTCCTTGGCCGTGGCGGTCAGCAACTGCTCCAGCTTGGCCTCGGAGATCGGCGCCGCCACGGAGACGACCGCCTGGTCGGCGGGCGTGAGAATCCGCACGGCCGGATCGGCCGCCAGGTCCCTGACGTGCAACGACTGATTGATCAACAACGCGGAGGCGTCGATTTGCAGCTCATCGGGCACCGCCAGCGGCAGACACTCCACGTCCACCTGGCGCAGGTGGTGATGCAGCACGCCGCCCTCCTTCACGCCGGCCGGCACGTCGCCGACGACATGGACGGGCACGGCCACGCGGAGCGGCTTGTCGAGCGAAATCTCGAACAGGTCCAGGTGCAGAATGCGGTCGGTGATCGGATCGTGCTGGGAATCCCGCACCACCGCCATGCAGCTCCGTTGCTTTCCGCCGTCGTTGACCTTCAGGGTGATCAGCACGTGCTCGCCGGCCCCGGTATGGAACAACTGCTCGACCGTTTTGTCCGAGAGACTCAACAAGACCGACGCGCCCGCGTGATAGAGCACCGCCGGCAACCGCCCCTCACGGCGCAACGTCCTGGCCACGCCCTTGCCCGCTTCCCGTCTGACATCCGCTTCCAGTTCAACCCGTCGCATAGCGTCCCTTCTCCTGTCGTGTCGTGTGTCGTGTGTGCGATCGCGCCGGACCCCGAGGGGCCCCGCCGTCAGACGAAGAGCGAGCTGACCGACCGCTCCTCGTGAATCCGTTTGATCGCCTCCGCCAGCAACGGCGCCACGCTGAGCACCTTCAATTTCGGGCAGATTTTCTCCTTGCCGTTGAGCGGAATGGTATTGGTCACCACCACTTCATCCAGTTCGGAGGCGTTCAACCGCTCCAGCGCGGGGCCGGAGAGCACCGCGTGGGTGCTGCAGGCGACAACCCGTTGCGCCCCCTTTTTCCGCAACGCCGCCGCTCCCTGCGTGATTGTGCCCGCCGTGTCGATCATATCGTCGATGATGATGACATCGCGTTTGCCCACCTCGCCGATGATGTTCATCAATTTGGTCTGGTTGGGCTCCTCGCGCCGTTTGTCGATGATCGCCAGGCTCGCCCTCAACCGTTTGGCAAACGCCCGGGCGCGCTCGACGCCGCCCGCGTCCGGCGAGACCACCACGGGATTTTTCAGGCTCAGCTCGCGGAAATAATCGAGAAAGACCGGCGAGGCGAACAGATGATCGACGGGAATGTTAAAAAATCCCTGTAGCTGGCCGGCGTGCAGATCGATCGTCAACACCCGCGTGGCGCCGGCCGTGGAGATCAGATCGGCCACCAGCTTGGCGGTGATGGGCACGCGCGGCTGGTCCTTGCGGTCCTGCCTGGCGTACCCGTAATAGGGGATCACGGCGTTGATCCGCTGCGCCGACGACCGCTTGAGGGCGTCGATCATGATCAACAGCTCCATGATATGCGTATTCACGGGATCCGACGCCGACTGCAGGACGAAGACGTCCATGCCCCGGACGTTTTCCTCCAGCTGGACCCGGATCTCCCCGTCGCTGAACCGGGAGACGACCGCCTGGCCGACCGGCAGTTTCAGCTCCTTGGCGATCTCCTCGGCCAGTTGGCGGTTGGAATTGCCCGTAAATAATTTCAGTTCTCGTGGCATCGACGTGGCGTCCCCTCTCACCTGCAACAGCGGTCTTGCCTCTTCGCGACGGATCTCACTGGCTCATCGGGCCCATCGGCTCAATGGTTCGGAGGCAGGGTCTCGAACCCCGATCTTCAGCTCCAAAGGCTGACGTCCTGCCGATTGGACGACCTCCGAATCAGGCGTCCACGCCGGGCCCCCGCCGCAACTCAGATGGGGAGCCGCACGACCCGCACCGGCGGCACACGCCGCAACGGACGCGCAACCCAGACGCCCCACGCCGGCTGCGCCGCCCGGATGGCCCCGGCCGCCGTGCGGGCGCTCCGGAGGGTCGCAAACAGCCCGAACACCGCCGAACCGCTCCCGGACAGCAACACGCCCTTCGCCCCCGAGCGCGCAAGCCGATCAGCCGCCCCCCGCACAGCCGGAAGTCTGTCATAAATCACCGGCTCAAAGTCATTATCCAGCAGGGGCCGCACAGAGGTTCGAGTTCCGCGCAGGAAACGGGAAATTATAATCTCCCGTTCACGGGGTGTCAATGGGAATGGAGGACCCGGGGAAAAGCGGGACCGGGAGGCCGGCGGATGTTCCGCGCGCCAGCGGTCCAGGGCGTGATAGGCCTCGGCCGTTGGGGAGACAAGACCGGGATAGACGACCACCAACCACCACGGCAGATGCGGCGCGGCGCGGCCGGCGGCGTCACGCACCGGTCGCACCACTCCGCCGGCGCCCTCCACAATGGAGAGCGGCGCGGAGAAAAAGAGGGCGACATCGCTGCCGAGGGGCGCCATCACCCCGGCCAGACGCCGCCGGGACCAGCCGAGCCGCCACAGGCGGTTGAGGGCCAGCGCCACGGCGGCCGCGTCGCTGCTGCCGCCGCCCAGACCGGCGCCCATGGGGATGCGCTTGGCGAGCCGGATCGTCGCTCCCGCCGAGACCCCGGCCGCGCGTCGCAGCCGTTCGGCCGCCCGCACAACCAGGTTGTCCCTCCCCGGGGGGACCGTCAGACCGCGGCTGGAGAACTCGATGCCCCGCGGGCGTGCGGACACCAGGAGACGATCGGACAGCGACACCTGCTGCACGATCGAGAAAATGGCATGATACCCGTCGGCGCCTTTCGGCCCGACCCGCAACAACAGATTGACCTTCGCCGGCGCGGAAACGGCGACGGCCGCCCTCGTCGCCATGTCAGGGGAACCCGCCTCCGCTCACCCCGTTGGAGGCGGATTCTTCTTCGTCCGCCTCCCCGTCATCCCGGCCCCGCTTGATGCCGTATTTCTCCAGCCGATAACGAAACGACCGGAAATTCAGTCCCAGCAGTTGTGCCGCCCGTTTTTTGACCCCGCCGGTTCGATCCAACGCCTGCAGCAACAGCTTTCGTTCCAGCTGACTGACCATCGCCTCCAGGTCAATGCCGTCAGGCGGCAAATGGTCGCTGATGATCGGCGCGGCCGCCGAATCGGGCCGCTGCAAACAGGCCGTCAGTAAATCCGGGGTCAGCAGGGGGCCCGTCGCCAGCGTCACCGCCCGCTCGATCAGGTGCTCGAGTTCGCGGACGTTGCCGCGCCACTCCTGCGCCGCCAATACCTGTAACGCGCCGGGAGCCAGACCCGTGACCGGCATCGCACCGGTCCGCCCGTATTTGGCCACAAAATGGTCCACCAGCATCGGGATGTCGTCCCGGCGCTCCCTCAGCGGGGGCAGGTGGATGGGAATCACATCCAGCCGGTAGTACAGATCTTCGCGGAACGCGCCGTCGGCCACGGCCTTTTCCAGGTCCTTGTTGGTGGCCGCGATGACCCGGACATCGACACGGATGTCCTTGGTGCCTCCGATGCGCCGGAATTCCTTCTCCTGCAACACCCGCAGCAGCTTGACCTGGATCGATGACGGCGTATCGCCGACTTCGTCGAGGAAAATCGTGCCCTCGTGGGCGACCTCGAACAACCCCTCCTTGTTCGACACCGCGCCGGTAAACGACCCCTTCATATGGCCGAAGAGCTCGCTCTCCAGCAGCGGTTCCGGCAGGGCGCCGCAGTTGATCGTGACAAACGGCTTGTCCTTCCGGTGGCTCCGCGAGTGCAGCGCGCGGGCCACCAGCTCCTTGCCCGTTCCGCTTTCGCCGAAAATCAGCACATTGCTGTTGCTGTCCGCCACCTTGTTGATCAATTCCAGCACGCGCTGCATGCCGGCGCTCCGGCCGATGAGCTGCTCGAACCCTTCGAGCTGGTGAAATTGCTCCTTCAGCCGGCGGTTTTCCTCCTCGAGATTGCGATGGTCGAGGGCCTTGGTGATGAGCAGTTTCACTTCATCGATTTGAAACGGCTTGGTCAGATAATCGTACGCGCCGGCCTTCATGGCTTCCACCGCGTTTTCGGTCGACGCAAACGCCGTGATCATCAATACCACCGTCCGGGAGGAAAGCTGTTTGATCGCCCGCAGCAGCGCCAGGCCGTCCATGCCCGGCATTTTCATGTCGGTCATGACCAGGTCGAAAATATCCTGCTCCAGCAGGCGCAACGCCGATTCGCCGTCGGCAGCCGTGGCCACGTAATAGCCCTCCTTGCGCAGCACGATGGCCAGAAATTCGCGCATGCTTTTCTCGTCGTCGACAATCAGCAGTTTTTTCATCGGACCGCTGCGGTTTCCACCCGGATGTTGACCGGCAGCGACAGCGTCACCTTGGTGCCCTGCCCTTCGCGGCTCTCCACCAGAATGCGCCCGTGGTGGGCCTCCACAATGCGGTGCACGATCGACAGCCCCAATCCGGAGCCGCCGTGGCGCGTGGTGAAAAATGGGGTGAAGATCTGCCGGAGATGCTCCGGCTTGATGCCCTTCCCCGTGTCATGAACCCTGACCTCGATGCTGTTTTCGGCGGGGCGACGCGCCGCCTGCACGGAGAGCGCGCCGCCGGCGGGCATGGCCTGCACCGCGTTGAGCAGGAGATTCCACATGACTTGTCGAAGTTGATCGGCATCGGCCCACAACCACAGGTTCGGCTCGCTCATGTGAAGCTGCACGGCGATCGACGGCCGGTAATCCGCGTGATTGTACAGCAGCTTGACCGTCTCTTCAAGAATCGCCGCCAGATCACACTTCCCCAGGTGGACCTCCACCGGCCGGGTCGACGTGAGAAAGGCGGCGATGATCGTGTCCAGCCGGTCCATTTCCCTCAAGGCGATATCCATCAATTTGCGGTGCTCGCCCTTGGGCGCCAGTTCACTGCGCAGCACCTGCATCACCCCGCTGAGCGACGCGAGCGGATTGCGGATTTCGTGCGCGATGCCGGCGGCCATCTCGGCCAGTCCCGCCAGATGCTCGTTGCGCCGCATCTCCTCCTCCAGCCGCTGGACCTGCGTCAAATCCTGAAAAATGCCCAGCGTCCCGGTCACGTCGCCGTGCTCGTCACGAAGCAGGGAGAGCGTCAACCCGATCAGCAACCCGCGGCCGTCCCGGTGCGTGGTGTGGATGTCAAACCGTTGCGTGGCGACAATGCGCAGCGGATCGTCATAATAGGGCTGGATCTGGGGGGAATCAAACACGTCCCGCCATCGTTTTCCGCCCAGCGCCTCCAGCGTGTAGCCCGTGATCTCCGAGCCGGCACGATTGATGGAGGTGAACCGCCAGGACAAATCGGTCGTCACCAGACCGCTGCCGACGCTCTGAATGATGTATTCGTGAAACCGCTGCAGATGCTGCAGCCCGACCTCGCGCTGTGCCAGTTCCGCGCCCAGATGGCGCAACCGGCTGGTCAGGGAGCTGCTCAACAGCGCGACGGCGACAAACGCCCCGACATTGTAGAGCAAAAAGTAGAGTTGCGCCGTCATCGGCTTCGGGCTCAGATCGGACAGGCCGAACCACCCGGCCGCATCCCCCCAGACGACCACGCCGTACAGCACGGACACGCTGGCGGCCACCCCCAGGCTGCCGCCCCATCCCAGGAGCATGCTTCCGGCGATGATCGAAATCACATAGAGCAGATGAAACGGGCTCTCGGCCCCCCCCGTGCCGAGCACCAGCGCCGTCTCCAACAGGATGTCGCCGGCGAGTTGCAGGCCGGCCTGCAGACGGAGCGTCGCGGTGTGGGACAGCGCCAGACTGTACAGGATGGTCAGCAGATAGGTGATGCCGATCAGGAGGTAAAAAAGAACGGGAACCGTCGGAGAACGGCCCCCGTAGCCGATGGCCAGCAGGATCGAACTGCCCAGGAGCACCGTGACCACCAGGACACGGAACCCCATGAGCCATTTCAGCTTGCGCCGAAGCTCGAGGACGGCCTCCCCGGCGAGCGGCTCGCCCATGAATCAGCCGATGGCCGCGGCCATCTTGAAGATCGGCAGATACATCGCGATCACCAGAAACCCGATGATGACGCCCAGAAACACCATCAGGGCGGGCTCCATCAAGGAGGTCAGTTTTGAGACGCCCTGGTCCACTTCCTCATCGTAAAAATCGGCGATCTTGCCCAGCATCGCATCCAGGGCGCCGGTCGTTTCACCCACGGCGATCATCTGCACCACCATCGGCGGGAACACCTTCGAGGCGCCAAGCGGTTCGGAGACGGTCTTGCCCTCGCTGATGCTCTGCCGGGCCGACATGATCGCCCGTTCGATCACGACGTTGCCCGCGGTCTTGGACACGATGGCCAGTCCGTCCAGAATGGGCACCCCGCTGCTGATCAACGTGCCCAGCGTCCGGGTGAACTTGGCCACCGCCGCCTTGCGGATCAGGTCGCCGACGACCGGCGCCTTCAACAGCAACGCGTCGATGACCGACCGGCCGGCCGGGGTCCCATACCACCACTTGATGAGATAGCCGAGCCCGACCAACCCCGCGCCGATCATCCACCAAAACTTCTGGGCGAAACTGCTCAGATTAATCACGATCTGGGTCATGTACGGCAACGTCCCGCCGAAATCGGTGAACATCTGGGCAAACACCGGGATCACCCAGACCAACAGCACCGACACCACCAGGACCGCCACGATCATGATCACCGCAGGGTAGACCATGGCGGATTTGATTTTGCCCTTCAAGGCCATGGTCTTCTCAATGTGCTTGGACAACCGGTTCAGGATGGTATCCAGAATACCGCCCGCCTCGCCGGCGGCCACCATGCTTCGATAGAGATCATCAAAAATCTTCGGATGTTTTTTCAACGCGTCGGCGTAGGTCGAACCGGCCTCCACGTCAGCCCGAAGCTGGGCAATCGCGGTGGCCAGCGACCGGTTCTCGGTCTGGGCCGCCAGAATTTCGAGGCACTGGACCAGGGGGAGCCCGGCGTCGATCATGGTGGAAAACTGGCGGGTGAACACCACCAGATCCTTGTCGCTGACGCCCGAGCCGAACTTCGGCATGGACAGCGCCCGTTCGGCCGTTCCTTTTTCCCGAATGGAGGTGGGCAGGATCTTCTGTTTACGGAGGACGTTGACGACTTCGTCGCGGTTTTTCGCCGACAGTTCACCCTTTCGGATGGCGCCCTGCTGCGTCCGCCCCACGTAGGCAAATGTGGCCATGCCTGAAACCTCCTCCTTGCCGCCGCCGACTGCGGCGGTTCATGCCCTATCCCATGCGCGCGCCGGCTTTGGCCGCGCCCGGCCGACCGGCACCGGAGGGGTGGACCGCCCCCCGCTCAATCATCGAAATCAGCTCGTCCGGGTAACTGGACCGGCCGATGGCCTCCTCGTAGGAGATAAACCGCTTCATATACAGTTCGCACAACGATTGATTCATCGTTTGCATGCCGAACTGGTTCTGCCCCGTCTGCATCGCGGAGTAAATCTGATGCACCTTGTCCTCCCGGATCAGATTGCGAATGGCGGGATTGGGCACCATGATCTCCAGCGCCAGCGCCCGGCCCTGGGAATTGGCTTTGGGCAGCAGCGTCTGCGACAACACCCCTTCCAGCACAAACGACAACTGCGCGCGCACCTGGGACTGCTGGTGCGGAGGAAACACATCGATGATCCGGTTGATCGTCTGGGCCGCGCTGTTGGTGTGCAGCGTGGCAAAGGTCAGGTGGCCGGTTTCCGCGATCGTCAACGCGGCCTCGACGGTTTCCAGGTCCCGCATCTCGCCGACGAGCACGACGTCCGGATCCTGCCGGAGAATGTATTTGAGCGCCGTCTTGAAACTCTTGGTGTCCTGGTTCACTTCCCGCTGATTGACGACCGATTTTTTGTGCGGGTGCAGGTACTCGATCGGGTCCTCGATCGTCATGATGTGGGAGTGGTGGTCGGTGTTGATGCGGTCGATCATGGAGGCCAGCGTGGTCGACTTGCCGCTGCCGGTCGGCCCGGTCACCAGGACCAGTCCCCGGGGTTTTTTGACCAGTTCGTGCACAATCATGGGGAGTCCCAATTCCTCAAACGTCAGGATCCGGAATGGAATGACCCGGATGGCCGCAGCCACGGCGCCGCGCTGCTGGAACACGTTGGCCCGAAACCGGCTCAATCCCTTCAGTCCAAACGACAGATCCAGCTCGTTCTCCTCTTCAAACCGGTGTTTCTGGTTGTCCGTCAGGACACTGTAGATCAGTTGTTTGGTCTCCGCCGGCGCCAGGGGCGGATGATTGAGCGGCACGAGCCCGCCGTCCACCCGAATCTGGGGAGGACTGCCCGACGTGATGTGCAGGTCGGACGCCCCCTTCTCCAGCATGGTCTGCAGCAACTGCGCAAGATTCGCCATCAGCCGTCTCCCTCAATCCGCAAAGGTGGTGTTCACCACTTCTTCAATCGATGACAACCCTTCCTTGATCTTCTGCAGGCCGCTCATGCGCAGCGATCGCATGCCCAGGCTGATCGCGCGTTTCTTCAATTCATCGGCGGACACCCCCTGGAGGATGAGTTCCCGGAGCTCCTCGCCCACCGGCATCACCTCGTAGATCGCGAGACGACCCCGGTAGCCCGTGTCGCTGCAGTTCGGACAGCCCTTGCCGTGGTAGCAGACCAGGTCCTTGGCCTCTTCAGGAGAAAATCCGATGTTGACCAGGGAATTGACCGGCACCTTCTCGACTTCCTTGCACTCCGGGCAGATCCTGCGGACCAGCCGTTGCGCCAGAATCAAAATCACGGAGGAGGCCACCAGAAACGGTTCAATGCCCATGTTCAACAACCGGTTGACGGTGCTGGGCGCATCGTTGGTGTGCAACGTGCTGAGCACCAGATGGCCGGTCAGCGCCGCCTTGACGGAGATTTCCGCCGTTTCGAAGTCGCGGATTTCGCCCACCATCACCACGTCGGGGTCCTGCCGCAGGAACGACCGGAGGGCCGCGGCGAAATTGAGGCCGATGTCCTCCTTCATTTGCACCTGGTTGACGCCCATCAGGTTGTACTCAACCGGATCCTCGGCCGTCATGATGTTGATGTCTTCCGTGTTGATGTAATGCATGGCGGAATAGAGCGTGGTCGTTTTCCCGCTGCCCGTCGGCCCGGTCACCAGCACCATGCCGTACGGGCTGGTCACCGCTTTCAGAAAATTTTCCAGCGCCGCGGCCTCAAACCCCAATTTGGTCAGGTCGAGCGTCAGATTGCCCTTGTCCAGAATACGCATGACGATCTTCTCGCCGAACAGACAGGGCAGGGTCGAGACGCGCAGATCGACCTCCTTGTCCTTCAGTTTGAGCTTGATCCGGCCGTCCTGCGGCAGCCGTCGCTCGGCGATGTCGAGACTGGCCATGATCTTCAACCGGGACGTCAGGGCCGCCTTCAATTTCATCGGAGGGGACATCGACTCGTAGAGCGACCCGTCCAGCCGGTACCGGACGCGGAACTTTTTCTCATAGGCCTCGATATGGATGTCGCTGACGCCCTTGTTGATCGCCTCGGCCAGGATCAGGTTGACCAGCTTGACGACCGGCGCCTCTTCAACCGCCTCCTTCAACTCTCCAACGGACAGCTGGTCCTCGTGATCGGCCACGACGTCCACGGTTTCCTCGCCGGCCTCCTTGAGGACGCTTTGCAGGGACTGGGCCTGATCGTAATATTTATTGATCATGGCGGTGATCGCGCCTTCGGACGCCACCAACGGCACCACCTCATAGCCGGTCATGAATTTGATGTCGTCGATCGCGAACATGTCGGTCGGGTCGACCATCGCCACGCTCAACACCGCGCCGGAGCGCTTGACCGGGACGACGTGATATTTTTGGACGACATCGGTCGGCACCAGCTTCACAATGGACTCATCAAGGGCCAGCGTGTTCAGATCAACGGAGGGAATGCCGTACTGACGGCTCAGGAACTGGAGGAGTTTGTCTTCCGCAATATACCCCAACTTCACCAGCATGCTGCCCAGGCGCCCGCCGCCCTTCTTCTGTTCCAGCAGCGCCTTCTGCAATTGCTCTTCGGTGATCAATCCGGCCGTCTGGAGCAGACGACCCAAACGTTCCGCGCTCATCGAGACGCTCCCTGGAGAACGAATTTCACCTTATCTCGTTGACATCTGAATGATGTATGTCGCATTGGGGATCAGGATTGACCGTTCATGATTGTCGAAAAAAGTTTAGTCGAGGTTCCAATTTTTGTCAATCTTGCCGGCTTTTGACAGGCCCGGCCGTTCGCGGCCGATCCAGGCCGCGGGAAGCATTCCACTCCCTGATGATCGGAGCCGTGGAGGGGGCGCGTGGGGTTCAGATTGACGTATTGAACGCTTCGGCGGCGCGCTTCATCACGGCAATCGGCGGCTTGCGGCCGGTCCAGAGCTGAAACGACAGCGCGCCTTGATAGACCAGCATGCCCAACCCGTTCATGGTCCGGCACCCGGCGGCCCTGGCGTCGCGGAGGAGGGGCGTCATCGCAGGCCGGTAGATCAGATCACACACATAGGGGAACCGCCCCACAACCGTCGGACTGATCAGGCGCGGATCGCCGGCCTGGAGGCCGATGGACGTCGCATTGATCAAACAGTCGCAATCAACCGCAATCCGGCCCAGCGAGAGATCGGACAGCGCAATCACCCGGACGCGCGCACTGCGCCCGGCAATCGCACGCGCCAGCCGTCTTGCACGGTCACGGTGCCGGTTGGCAATGATCAACCGTTTGACTCCGGCGCCCATCAGCGCCGCGGCCACCGCCCGCGCAGCCCCCCCGGCGCCCATCAGACAGACAACGCGCCCCCGCATAGAGAGACCCCATGCCGACCGCAGGGCCATCAACAATCCCCGGCCGTCGGTATTATGGCCGATCAACCGTCCGCGATGATTGACCACCGTGTTGACGGCGCCGATTCGTCGAGCCTCGGCGGACAGTCCATCCAGATACGGTAACACCCGTTCCTTGTGTGGAATGGTCAGATTGACGCCGGCCATGCCCAGGGCCCGGATCGCGTTGACGGCACCGGGCAACCCGGCCGGTGTGACCGCAAACGGCAGATACACATAGTTGAGCTTCAACGCCCGAAACGCGGCGTTGTGCATGGCCGGCGAGCGGGAATGCGCCACCGGATCGCCGAAAATGCCGACCAGCGCGGGAAGGGATGACCGTCTCCTCGCCCCGCCGGCTCCACGCGGAGTCGCGTCCGATTCATGCGCGGTGAGAGGAGGCGACGGCATGAGAGCAAGAACCGGTGCGATTATAAGAAGCACATGTCTCAGAGTCAATAGAACGGCGCACCATCGCCAAACCACATGCCAAGACGGCGTTGTTCACAGTTTATGTGGAAACACTGTGGATAACCCCGGCGCATGAGCCGTGCCAATGACCATCCCATGCGGGCTCAGACCAAATTGCCCAAAATTTAGGCAACGAATCATCAAGTTTTTCCTCTGCATCGATGCTTTTCTCCGTTTCAGAAGGACCGGATGGCTCCTGCAATCGATCATAATTTTGATCCGCATACAAGATGTTGTGAATATCCATCATCGGTCATGGGAGCGCACCATCATAAATATTATGATATATACGCGTTCACACAGGGGTAGTGGGTCAGTTTCACCGTGACCGGTCTCAAAAATAGGGACACGTCCCAATTTCCTCATGCGGCGCGCAGCGCTCAACGAAATTGGGACGTGTCCCTATTTTTGCCACGGGTGGATCCATGAAACTGACCCACTACCCACACAGGCGTCCTGTTGCATCTTGATCAGCGCCCGGCTATAATCAGCCCCTCGGATCGCCATCATGACCATGGCAACGCCCACTCCAGCGCAAGTTCCCACACCGACCCGCGGCCGGCTCCGCGTTGAAATCCATCAACTCGAAGGGTTTGATCGTCGGGACAAATCATTCAATCGTAATGTGGAAATCTGGCGGACGGCCCAGGGATACGTCGCCTATTTTCAATACGAAGGGCTCGAACTGCAGACGGCCCCCGCCTTGCGCCCGGCGGAAGCGCTCAAGGCGCTGGTCAGCGCGATGCACCGGCGCGGCGTCTCCAACATCCGGACGCGGCTGAACTTCAAGGGCAACCGCTATCTGGCGGAGCGTTTGCCGTGGGTCAGCCACCCCGCGGCCCCGTAAAACCCGTCTCAGAATCGGTCGCGCCTGCCGCGTGAGCGGACAGGACTTATGACCGGTGGTGCCCCCCGGACCGCTCTCCGGTTCGTTCCAGCGCCGATGGCGCGCCCGGCGCCGTATCATGCTCACCCGCCATGGTCAGCGCCTGCTCAATCGTTTTTAACGACGATTTCCACCGGTCAAGAAACAGCTGCTTTTCCCGTCGCGCCTCTTCCAATTCCTGCGTCACCTGCCGAAGTTGGGCCCAGGCATCCTGGATCAGCCGTTCGGCCTGCAATTCGGCCTCCTTCAGCCGCAGATCGACTTCCTTCTGGGCGTTGCGCTTCATCTCTTCGACCACCTGCTGCGCCGCGATGAGCGTATTGTTCAACGCCGACTCTTTTTTCCGCAACTCCAGCAACTGCACCTCCAGCGCCGCGGCCTGTTCCCGCATCACCTGGGTCTCCGCCAGCTGCACCTCCAGCGCCGAGGCCGCCTTGTCGAGAAACGCATCCACCTCCTGCCGGCTGTAGCCGCGAAACGCCAGGCCGAATTTGATTTGCTGAATGTCGATGGGCGTCAATTTGCCGTTCATATCGTCATCTCCTTCACCCCGAGCGTTTTCTGCGAGGGGTCATGTCCGATTTTAGTACCTTACACCATAACATAGAATGCCCTTCTCTGCAGTCCCCACTGCCTGGATTTATCAGGCACCTTCAATACCCGCCTACCGCAATTGGATGGCGATCTCATACAGCGTCCGGACCAAAAACTTCTGCAAAAAATAAATGACAAGGATCACGATCAGGGGGGAAAAATCGATCCCGAGACCGTGGCCGCCCAACAGCCGGCGGACGGGAAACAGGACCGGTTCCGTCAGCTTGTACAAGGCCTGCACGATCGGATTGTAGGGGTCGGGATTGACCCACGACACCAGCGCCCTCGCCACCAGCACCCAGACGTAGGCCCAGAGAACCAGATCGATCACGGAGGCGAGGGCGTCAAGAAAATTGGCGATGATCACCTGTTATTTCCTCCCCTGCCCCAACTCCGCCGCCCGCCGGGTCGCCGCCTCGACGGCATTGATCAGCGCGGCGCGCACGCCGCCGGCCTCCAGTTCGCGCAGGCCGGCAATGGTCGTGCCGCCCGGCGAGGCCACCCGATCCTTCAATTGGCCCGGGTGCTCGCCGGTCTGCAACAGCAACTGCGCCGCGCCCAGCAACGTGCGGGCGGCCAGTTGCAACGCCACCTCGCGGGACAACCCCGCCTTCACACCGCCGTCCGCCAACGCCTCGATCATCACAAAGGCATAGGCCGGACCGCTGCCGCTCAGCCCGGTCACCGCGTCCAGATGTCGTTCCTCAACCACCAGGGTTGCGCCCACCGCATTGAACAGATCGACCGCCGTTCGGAGATCATCGGCCGACGCATGGGCGCCGCCGGCAACGGCCGTCATCCCGCAGCCGACCAGCGTCGGCGTGTTGGGCACGGCCCGAACGACATGGGCTTTTCCGCCCAGCTCCGCCTCCAACCGGATGAGTTGCACACCCGTGATCACGGAGATCACCAGCATCCGGTCGGACACCGCGCCCCGCAATTGCGCGAACAGCTCGTTGACCCCCTGCGGCTTGACCGCCAGCAGCAACACATCCGCGCCCTTGGCCACGGCCCGGCCGTCCCTCATCCCATGAATGCCGTACCGCTGGACGATCGTCTTCATCCGTTCCTCAGCCAGATCCGTCGCCAGGACCCGGTCGGGCGTCACCAGCTTCGCCGTCAGCATCCCGCGCAGCAGCGCCTCGCCCATCTGGCCGCAGCCGATGATGCCCAATCGCATACTCTTTTTAGTCATTCGACACTCGCCATTCGCAGGGTCAATGGTCCAGGAAGGGCATTCATACGACATGCGCCCTTCTCTATTTTCCACTTTCCACTTTCCATTCTCATCGTGACTCTCATCGACATTCGAAAATCAGCCTAGTCTCGGCCCAAATAACGCCGTCCCGATCCGGACCATCGTCGATCCTTCCTCGATCGCCACCTCAAAATCATGCGACATGCCCATGGACAGTATCGCCATCGACACACCGGGAAACCGCCGGGCGGCGACCTGCTCCGCCAGCCCGCGCAGGCGCCGGAAATGGGGCCGGGCCGCCTCCGGATCGGGCGCGTAGGGCGGAATCGTCATCAACCCTTCGATCGCCAATCCCGGCCATTGCGCCATCTGCTCCATCGCTCCTTCGAGCGCCTCCGGGGCAAAGCCCCCCTTCGTCGCCTCGCCGCCCACGTTGACCTGCACCAAGACCGGACGGCCCCGGGTCCCACGGATCGATGGCTCGGCCGCCGCGCTCAATTCCATCTGGCGCGTATGAATCGCTTCCGCGAGCGGCAGCGAGTCCACCGATTGAATCATGTCGCACCAGTGCAGCGCAAGCCGCACCTTGTTTCGCTGCAACCGTCCGATAAAATGACACGGCACGGCCGGCCGCCGGGCGGCGAACTTCTCCACCAATTCCTGGAGCCGGTTCTCCCCAATCGCATCCACGCCGGCATTGATCGCTTCATCCACCCGGGCCGAGGACGCCCCCTTGGTCGCCGCCACCAGGAGAACGGGGCGTTGACGAGGACCGAACGGCGACCGGTCGCGGGCGGCCAGCATCCGCTCCCGCACCCACCGGACCCGTTCCGCGATACCGGCGGGTTCCACTCCTCCCACCGCGTGTCAGCCCGACCGGCCCGGCCGGATGCCGGCGTCACACACCGCCCGACGCTTATCCCGTCGTCCGGAGAACGCCACTGAACATCTCCTGTTTGCGACGACCGTCCCGCCGAAACGAGGAAAACAGCGCCGGATGACAGCGGGTGCAGAGCGGCACGGCCATGATCTGCTCGGCGGGCACGCCGGCGTGCACCAGTTGCTGAACGGCCCACGCCTGCAAATCGACCATCGCTTTTCCGCCGGCCTGACCCTCGGGATGCGGCAGGATGACCCCCTCGTCATTCGTCATCTGCTGTCTGAGCGGCGCCAGCACCTGCTCCCCGACTTCGAAACAACAGGCCCCGATGCAGGGCCCCAGAGCCGCCGTCACGCTGTGCGCTGGAATCGACCATCGGGCCGTCATCATCGCCACGGCTTTGTCGAGAATCCGCTGGGCTAAACCCCGCCAGCCGGCATGCACGGCGGCCACCACGCCGCGGCCGGGGTCGGCCAGCAGCACGGGGAGACAATCAGCGGTGAACACGCCGATCAAATGGTTCGATCGGTCGGTGATCAACCCGTCCGCCGGTTCCACCGGCGACCCGTTCGACACGACCAGCACACGGTCGCTGTGAATCTGCGTCGTGGTCACCAGCCGGGCTGAAGGGGCGCCGGCGGCGGCCGGCCAGTTCTCCGGTCGCAATCCGCCGCGCAGCCCGAACCCATGAAAGAGACCGGCGGCCTCGAACGCCGGCACCACGATCCGGCTCAACTGGCCCTGCGTGTCGATCCGATGGGCGGCAGCCGTCAACACCGCCATGGGTCAATCCGCCTGCTTGCGGAGGAAGGTGGGCACATCCCATTCCTCCTCGGCATGCAACTCGTCGACAAGCAACCGAAGGTCGCGCCGTTCGGGCCCCGCCGTCTTGCGCACGAACGACACCCGCTCCAGTCCCCTCACCGGCTCCGCTTTCGCCGGCGCCGGCAGCATGGTCGGTTCCTCCATCGCCAACTCGCTCTCGAACCCCGTGGCAATCACGGTCACCACCACGTCCTCGCCGAACCGGTCGTCGATCACCGAGCCGAAGATGATATTGGCCGACGGATCGGCCAGTTCCTGAATGATCGACGCCGCGTCGGTCACCTCGTGCAACGACAGCGAACTGCCGCCCGAGATGTTGATCAGCACGCCCCGCGCGCCCTCGACCGAGCCGTCCTCCAGCAACGGACTGGAAATCGCCTTTTGCGCGGCTTCCACCGCCCGGTTGGAGCCCTTGGAACTCCCCATGCCCATCACCGCGCGCCCCATGTGGGACATCACCGCCCGGACGTCGGCAAAGTCG
Organism: Nitrospirota bacterium; assembly: GCA_016201765.1. Lineage (GTDB taxonomy): Bacteria > Nitrospirota > Nitrospiria > JACQCE01 > JACQCE01 > JACQCE01. The sequence goes on along the minus strand of JACQCE010000021.1, from coordinate 14,355 downwards.
ACGTTGATCAATCCCGGCACCGTGATCAGATCGGCGATGCCCTGCACCGCCTGCCGGAGAATGTCGTCGGCGATCTTGAACGCCTCCGTCAGGGGCGTCGCCTTGTCGACCAGGCTCAGCAAACGCTGATTGGGGATCACCACGACGGTGTCGCACGCCTTTTTCAACTCCTTGATCCCCTCTTCCGCCCGCTGGAGTCGCTTGGCCCCCTCAAACATGAAGGGCTTGGTCACCACCCCGACGGTCAGAATGCCCAGATCCCGCGCCACACCGGCCACCACCGGCGCGCCGCCGGTCCCCGTTCCCCCGCCCATGCCGGCCGTGACGAAGACCATGTCCTGCCCCGTCAGCAGTTCGCGGAGGTGTTCGACCGTTTCCAATGCCGCGTCCCGACCCACCGAGGGGTTGGCTCCGGCGCCCAAGCCGCGGGTCAGTTGTTCCCCCAGTTGGATGCGCTTGGCGGCCAACGACAGACTCAACGCCTGGGCATCGGTGTTGGCGGAGATGAACTCCACGCCAGACAGGCGGCAATTGATCATTGTATTGACCGCGTTGCAGCCGCCCCCGCCGACGCCGAGGACGGCGATTTTGGCCGATCGAACCGGTTCTTCATCAAAAATAAACATCGTCTACGCTCCCCCTTCCCCGCCCCGTGCCGGTCGTCCCGGCCGGGCCGATTGGTTGCTTAAAACCACTCCTTGATCCAGCCCCGGACGCGACTGGACGTCTTCGCCAGCAATCCCCCATGCCCCGCGTGCTGCAGCTCGCCTTCCGCCTGCTGCTGCAGCACATAGAGAATCAATCCCACGCCGGTCGAATACACCGGCGTCGTCACAATATCGGTCAGCCCTCCGACATTGACCGGCGCGCCCCGACGCACCGGCATCCCCAGCACCCGTTCGGCCACTTCGATGATCCCCTCGGTCAGGGCCGCGCCGCCGGTCAGCACCGCGCCGGAGACGATCTGCTCCTCGTGACCGGTCCGGCGGATTTCCTGGGCCACCAGCGTGAAAATCTCCTCCACCCGAGGCTCGATGATTTCCGCCAGCAATTGCCGGGGCAGCACCCGCGGCTGCCGGCCGCCGACGCTGGGCACCTCGACCATTTCATCGCCGCGCACGAGCGCGGTCATCGCGCAGCCGTGCCGGAGCTTGATCCGCTCCGCCTCGACCGCCGGCGTGCGCAAGCCCACGGCGATGTCGTTCGTCAGATGATTGCCGCCGATCCCCAGCACCGCGGTGTGCCACAGGCTGTTGTCGAGAAAGATCGCCAGGTCGGTCGTCCCGCCGCCGATGTCGATCATGGCCACGCCCTGCTCTTTTTCATCGGACCGCAGCACCGCCTCGCTGGAGGCCAGCGGTTGCAGGATCACGCCGGCCACGTCCAGCCCGGCCCGGTTCACGCATTTGACGATGTTCTGCATCGTCGTGGCCGCGCTGGTGATGATATGCACATCCGCCTCCAGCCGGACGCCGGACATGCCCAGCGGATCCTTGATTCCCTCCTGGCCGTCCAGGATGAACTCCTGTGGAATGACATGGAGGATTTCACGGTCCATCGGAATCGCCACCGCCTTGGCCGCGTCGATCACCCGTTGCACGTCGTGGCGGGTCACCTCATCATCGCGCACCGCGATCACGCCGCGGCTGTTGAACCCCTTGATATGACCGCCGGCGATGCCCGTGTAGACCGCATGGATCTCCACGCCGGCCATCAGCTCGGCTTCTTCGATCGCCTGCTTGACCGACTCCACCGTGCTTTCGATGTTGACCACCACTCCTTTGCGCAAGCCGCGGGACGGGTGGGTGCCCAATCCGATGATTTCGATCGGCCCCTCCTCGCGCCGCACGGCGACGATGGCGCAGATCTTCGTCGTGCCGATGTCCAGCCCCACGATGATCTCTTCAGTATGCTTCACGGGTCATCCCACCTCCTTTATCCGCTCGTGCTGGCGCTCGCTCAACATCCCGTGCGCCTCTGCCCTGTCGCTTTATCCCTTAATCCTTAATCCGCTTCTTCCTTATTAATCCGCCTTGCCCTTCTAACCCTTAATCCGCTTTTTCTTTATTAATCCGCCGTTGCTTCTCTAATCCGCTCTTTCTTTACTCATCCCTAATCCGCTTGACCCTTCACAACTTCACCACCACCGAATTGGCAAACCGCAGATCGACCTCTTTCGGATGGCGCGCATCGGTCGGAATCCTCGCGGCAACCTGCCAGAAACGCCGCCACTGCTCTTCGACGCGGCCGGTCCGGAAGCGAAGCCGCCATCCGTCGAACGCCGCCAGGGCGGCGCCGTCATTCCCGATCGTCACCTGGGCCGTCTGCACGCCGTCCCGTCGCATCAGCTCCAGCAGCGCAACACCCCCCAGCACCCGCCGCCGTTCTTCGGACGAACCGGCCCGCAGTTGTGTCACCGACACCCCGCCCAACTCCACGCCCACCGGACCCGGTTTGGCCCCCGCCGGTCCCAACACCATCCCGTCCCGATCGACGTACCAGGGCACGCCATTTTCCCGGACGACCGCCACGGGTTGCCGCTCCCGCACCTGGACGATCAGCAGATCGGGCATCACCCAGGAGAGCGTGGCCTCGGCAATCCAGGGATGGGCCGACAACCGGTCGGCCGCGGCCTGCAGCGCGCCCACCGGGCAGCGATCCCCTTCATGAATGGGCAGCACCGCGCGCACCTCGTCGGCCGACAACCGCGACAGGCCGCGCAATTGGACCGAGTGAATCACAGGCCCCGGCGCCTGCCAGTGCAGCCGCCACGCGTTGATCCGCCCGACGCCCCAGACACCGGTCACCACGGCCGCAACCAGCAGCGCGATTCCGCCCATCACCGCGGGCCCGCGGGCCTTTCGACGGCGGGACGCGCGGGGTGTGCGCCCCGTCATGGTCGCCCACCGACGGAACCAGCCCTTGGTGTTCGTCCGCCGACCGGATGCACGTCGCATCGCCATCGCTCAGATCCCCTTTTGCACGACCCGCCCCTGCGCCGACGCCAGAATGCGAAGGACGAGCGCGTCATACTCAAGTCCCGCGGCGGCCGCGGCCTTCGGCAACAGGCTCGTTTCGGTCATGCCGGGCACGGTGTTGATTTCCAGGACCCAGGGCCGGCCGTTCCGATCGATACGAAAATCGACCCGCGTCGCGCCGGCGCAGCCCAGCACCCGGTCGAGCCGCGAGGCGAGGGTTTGCGCCTCACGCCAGACCGGCTCCGCCACGCTCGTGGGCGGCAGCCGGTATTCGGTCCGTCCCGGCGTGTACTTCGCCTCGTAGTTGTAGAACGCTTCGCGCGGCACCACCTCGATCGGCGGCAGCGGTTCCCCGTCCAGGACCGCGACGGTCAACTCATGGCCTTCCACATAATCCTCAATCAACACATCGCCGTCATACCGGCCCGCCTCTTCGACGGCGGCGCCGAGATCGCCGGGCTTGCTGACAATCGACACGCCCACCGTGGAGCCTTCGCAGGTCGGCTTGACGACCACGGGAAACCGCTCCACGGCCGGCAGCGCCGTCGATGCAGTGCGTTGCCAGCGAAGCCACCGCGGCGTGGGAATGCCCGCCGCCTGCATCAGTTGCTTGGTCACGGCCTTGTTCATCCCCATTGCGCTCGCCAGGACGCCGGAGCCGGTATAAGGAATCCCCGCCCACTCGAGCACACTCTGCATCTGCCCGTCCTCGCCGCCCCGGCCGTGCAGGACGATAAATGCCACGTCAATCCTGCGATCCGGTTCGATCGCCCCCGTGATATGCGCCAGCAGCGCCCGGTCCGGCTCCAATTCGAGCACGTCATACCCCTGGCGCTTCAAGGCCGCCGCCACGGCCGCTCCGCTCCGCAGCGACACCTCCCGTTCCATGGAGCGTCCGCCCCGGAGCACGCCGATCCGTTTGCCTGCACACGGTCGGGTCATCACACTTCCACAACCCGCGTCGTGAGCGCCCCGTGATGGGCGGCCGTGCCCCGGCCGCCGCCCGAACCACCGGCTCCGCGATGCGACGATCGCGGCGCGGGTCTCGATCGGGCCGCGCGGCCGACGATTTTCACCTCCAGCTCCAGCGTCACGCCGAATCGCTGCTCCACCTGCCGGCCGACGTGCCGGATCAGCGTCAGAATGTCGCCGGCCTGCGCGTGACCCCGGTTGATGATGAAGTTGGCATGCCGTTCCGACACCTGCGCATCGCCGATCCGGTGGCCCTTCAGTCCCGCGGCCTCGATCAGGCGTCCGGCGGAATCCCCCGGAGGATTTTTAAAGACGCAGCCGGCGCTGGGCGAGTGCAGCGGCTGCGTCGCGTTCCGCTCGCCGAGCATCCGCGTCATGGTCGCGTCGATCCCGGCCGGCGGCGCCGGCTGCAGCGTAAACCGCGCGCTCACCACACAGCCGTGCGGCAGGTCCGCGTGCCGATAGCGGAACCGCAGTTCCTCCCGTCCCAGCGTCACCACGTCGCCGTCGGGGCGCATAAGCGTCACCGATTCGATCCGGGGCGCCAGTTCCCCTTCCCGCGTGCCGGCGTTCATGACGATCGAGCCGCCGACGGTCCCCGGAATGCCGATGGCGAATTCCAGTCCCGACAACCCGGCTTTGGCGGCCGCCCGGGCCAGGCGGGGCAGCAGCACGCCCGCCTCGGCCTCGATGCGGTCGGCGCCGGCCGGCCGGATGTGGTTGAGCCGGCTCAACTTCACGACCACGCCCGGAATGCCGCCGTCCTGCACGATCACGTTGCTGCCGCCCAGGATCATCACCGGCAGACCGGCCCGCTGCGCGGCGACCATGACGCGCCGCAATCCCTCCACATCCTGCGGCACCACCAGCAGGTCCGCCTCACCGCCCGCCTTCATCGTCGTGTGCCGGCTCATCGGCTCGTGCTGACGGATTTCGACGCCGGCGGGTCCCAAGGCGCGCGCGCCGCCCAGTTCAACGAGAAACCGCTGCACTTTGCTCTTGACCGTCATCGGCCCGTCCGTTTCCCGGCCGTCCCCCCGCCCAATTGTTCGAGCAACTGCCGGCCGACCTTCCAGATATCGCCGGCGCCCAGCGTCAGAACCAGGTCGCCCTCCCGGAGCAGCGGACGCACCGCCTCGGCCATCCCGGCGCGGTCGGGCAGATAGAGCACCTGTTTGTGGCCGTGTTCCCTGAGCCGGGCCGCCAGCCGCTCGGCCGTCACCCCTTCGATCGGCGGCTCGCCCGCCGGATAGATCTCCGTCAACACCAGCAGATCAGCGTCATAGAAGGCCGTGGCGAATTCTTCCATCAGGTCCCGCGTCCGGCTGTAGCGGTGGGGCTGGAACAAGACGATCCGGCGGCGGGGCCAGCCGTTCTTGGCCGCGGCCAGCGTCGCCTTGATTTCGGCCGGGTGGTGGCCGTAATCATCGACCACCATCACGCCGCCCGCTTCGCCGATCAACTGGAACCGCCGCTCGACCCCGCTGAACTCCCGCAGCGCCTGGCGGATCGTCTCCACGGGCAGCTCCAGCTCCAGGCCGACCGCCACGGCGGCCAGGGCGTTCGACACATTGTGCAACCCCGGCACCGTCAGTTCGAACCCGCCGAGCGACCGGCGCGTCTGGCCGCGGGGCCCGTCCGCGGCGGTCACCTGGAACGTCGACCGGAAGCCCTTCAACTCGATCTCGTGCGCCGTGACATCCGCCTGCGCCGCAATCCCATAGGTGACGTGGCGCCGCTCGATGGCCGGGAGCAGCTCCTGGATGACGGGATGATCCAGGCAGACGATCGACAGCCCATAGAAGGGTACTTTGTTGATGAAGGTCAAAAACGCCAGTTTCAACTCCTCCATCGTGTGATAATAGTCGAGATGCTCCCGGTCGATGTTCGTCACCACGACGATCGTCGGGCTCAGCCGCAGGAAACTGCCGTCGCTTTCGTCCGCCTCCGCCACCAGAAATTCGCCCTGGCCGAGCTTGGCGTGGCTGGCGAAGCTGTTGAGCTTGCCGCCGATGACGGCGGTCGGATCCAGGCCGCCGGCCGCCAGCAGCGTCGCCACGATCGACGTCGTGGTCGTCTTGCCATGTGAACCGGCAATCGCCACGCCGTATTTGAGCCGCATCAGTTCCGCCAGCATCTCCGCCCGGGGAATCACGGGGATCTGCTGCCGGCGCGCCTCGACCACTTCCACATTGTCCCGCCGGACGGCCGAGGAAACCACCACCACCTCGGCGCCGGCGATATTGGCCGCCGCGTGGCCGATGAAGACCGTGCCGCCGAGCGCATCGAGCCGTTTGGTGGTCTCGGAGCCCCCCTGGTCGGAGCCGGTCACCCGGTAGCCGAGGTTGAGCAGCACCTCGGCGATCCCGCTCATCCCGGCGCCGCCGATGCCGACAAAATGAATCTGTCTGATTTTTCGAAAGAGGCTTCGGCTCATGTCGCCCGCTCCGTCCGCCCACCCTGGTTCATTTTCAACAGCGCCTCGCACGCTTCCACGATCGTGCCGGCCGCGTCGGGTTTTCCCAGCCGGCGACTGGCCTCGGCCATCCCCTGTAAACGCACCGGAGAATCAAACAGCTCCGAGAGCAACGCCGCCAGCCGGCGGCCCGACAGCTCCCCCTGCTCGCACATCACGGCCGCGCCCGCCTGTTCCAGCAGCCGCGCGTTTGCGTGTTGATGCTGGTGGGCCGCGTGCGGCAGTGGAATCAGGATCGACGGCTTGCCGCAGGCGGTCAGCTCGGCGATCGTCGTCGCGCCGGCCCGGCTGATGACCAGGTCGGCCTGCCCGTAGACTTCCCCCATCGCATGAATGAAGGGCTCGACGCGGCCGCCCATGCCCCGGCGATCGTAGGCCTGCCGCACCCAGGCGGCATCCGCCTCGCCCGTTTGATGGATGAACCAGACCGTCTCGCGCAGCGGCCCCAGTTCATCGAGCGCCTCCACCACCAGTTGATTGATCGCATGCGCGCCCTGACTGCCCCCCAACACCAGCACCGTCCTGGGAGACGCGGCCGCGGGTGAAGCGGCCGTCGCCGGCCGCCCGGCCGCCTGCACGACGTCCCGTCGAATCGGATTGCCCAGCACCAGCACCTTCCGGGCCCAGAGATGGCGGTTGGACCGTTCGAACGCGCTGATCACCACGTCGACCAGCGGCGCCAGCAGCCGGTTGGTCAATCCCGGCAGGACGTTGGGCTCGACCACCACGCTCGGATACCGGGTCAACGCCGCCATGAACAGCAGCGGCCCGCTGGCATAGCCCCCCGTGCCGATCACCATGTCCGGCCGCACGTCGCGCAGCAGCCGCCAGGCCTCCCACAAACTTCTCGGCAACTGCACGATCGCGCCGAACGTCTTTTTCCCCCGGCCGATCCACCCCTCCACGCGCATCAACACCAACCGGTAGCCGATCGTCGGCAACAGCCTGCTTTCCAACCCCTTCGCCGTGCCGGCGAAGACGACGTCGACGGCCCGACGGCGCTGCCATTCCTGCGCAATGGCCAGCCCCGGAAAGAGATGGCCCCCCGTGCCGCCCGCGGCGATCAACACCCTCATCCCGCCGCCCGTTGGCGGCAGATCGCCAGCAAAATGCCGACGGCCGCCAGATCCACCACGAGCGACGATCCGCCGTAGCTGAGCAACGGCAGCGTCAATCCCTTGGTGGGCAGCAACCCGATCACCACCGCCATGTGCAGGAGGGCCTGCACCCCGATCATCGCCGTGATCCCCACGGCCAGATACCGCAGAAACGGCTCCTCGGCCCGTTGCGCGATGACCAGACCGCGCCAGAAAAAAACCAGGAACAAGGCCAGCACCACCACCGTGCCGATCAATCCCAGTTCCTCGCCGATGACCGAAAAGATGAAGTCCGTATGCGGCTCCGGGAGAAAAAAAAGTTTCTGCCGGCTCTCGCCCAGTCCCAGTCCCCCGACGCCTCCCCGGCCCATCGCCAGCAATGATTGGACGATCTGAAAGCCCGACGTCTGGGCATTCTCCCACGGATTCAAAAAGGCCAGGAACCGCTGGCGCCGATAGGGAGACGACGCGATGAGCAGCGCCGCCGCGGGCGCCGCGGCCAGCGCGAGGGCGCCCAGATGCGACAACCGGACCTGCCCGACAAAGAGCAGGAGCAGCGTCAGGATGGCGATGACCGATGCCGTCCCGAAATCGGGCTCCGCCAGCACCAGCATGACCAGCGCTCCACAAATGATCAACGGCGGCAACACGCCCCGGCGGAACTCGGCGATGCGGTCGGCGTGGGCGGCCAGATACCGGGCCAGATAACAGATGACCGCCAGCTTGGCCAGCTCCGACGGCTGGACCGACCAGCCGCTCAGCCGCAGCCAGCGCCTCGCGCCGTTGACCGTCGTACCGATCGACGGCAGCAACACCAGCGCCAGGAGCGCAGCCGAGAGCAGGAGCAACGGCAGCGCCAGCCGCTGCCACCCCCACACGTTCATCTGCGCCGTGACCGCCATCGCCAGGACGCCGACGCCCACCCACAACAGCTGCCGTTTCAGAAAATAGCCGGCGTCGTCATACCGCTCCATCGCCACGGCGGAGCTGGCGCTGTAGACCATCACCACGCTGCCCACCAGCAACAACGCCACCACGATCACCAGCGGCCGGTCGACCGCTTCAATGGTGGCCAGCCAATCGGACACGCGATCACGCCGCGCCATGCCGTCTCCGTCTCCTCATCCCAACGCCCGCACGCACGCCCGGAACTGTTCCCCCCGTTCGCGATAATCCCGGAATTGATCGAAGCTCGCGCAGGCGGGGGAAAACAGCACCACGTCGCCCGCCGCGGCTGATGTGGCGGCCGCCTGGACCGCCTCCTCCAGCGTCTCCACCTCTTCAATGGCGGTCGTCCCCTCGAGCGCCCGGGCGATCGTCCGTCGGGCGGCGCCGAAGAGGATCGCCCGCTTGGTCTGTGGCGCAATCGCCGGCCGCAGAAGCTCGAACCGGCCCCCCTTGTCCAGGCCGCCGCCGATCCAGATGGTCGGCCGGTCGAAACTGTTGAGCGCATTGACGACCGCATCGACGTTCGTGCCCTTGGAGTCATTGATATACAGGACGCCCGCCCGTTCGGCGACTGTTTCCAGGCAATGTTCCTGCCCCTGAAATTCCCTGACCGCCAGTTCGATCGCCTCGGCAGGCACGCCCAGCGTACGTGCCATCGCCGTCGCCGCCAGGGCGTTCTGCAGCAGATGACGCCCGGGCAGCCGGAGTGAACCGACCGGCCAGAGCATCTCTTCCCGTCCGCCGACGCGCATTCGCACCACGCCGCCGGCGCACCAGACGGCGTCGCCCTCCGTTGGCCCCTCCGCAAACCAGATCACCCGGCAGGGCAGTTCCCGTCCGATGGCCCGGACGATCGGATCCGCCGCGTTCAACACCGCCGTGTCATCCGACGAAGCGTTGAGAAACAACCGCCGCTTGGCGGCGACATAATCGTCAAAACTCGGATACCGGTCCAGATGATCGGCCGTGATGTTGAGCAGCGCGGCGCACGAGGGATGAAACGTCCGGATCGTCTCCAACTGGAAACTGCTCACCTCCACCACCAGCAACTCCCAGGGGACGGGCGGGAACAACGCCGCGGACAACGGCTGGCCGAGATTGCCGCCGACGAACACCCGCCGGCCGGCCGCGGCCGCCATCGCCCCGAGCAGCAGCGTGGTCGTGCTCTTCCCGTTCGTCCCGCTGATCGCCGCGCAGGGCGCGTTGATCAGGCGCGCGGCGAATTCCATCTCGCCGATGACCTCCACCATCCGGCCGGGCTGATCCGGGATCGGCCGCTGCCGGGCGGCCTGCAACAACGGAAGGTCCGACGGCACACCCGGACTGACCACGACCAGATCGACCCCCGCGAGCAGTTCCGTCGCATGCGCGCCCAGCGCCAGTTCCACTCCCAGCCGCCGCAATTCCTCCATCTCGGCGCCGAGGTCCCCTTCGCGCTTCCGGTCGGTCACCGCCACCGACGCCCCCAGCGCCACCAGCGCCTTGGCCGCGGCGACCCCGCTGCGGCCCGCGCCCACGACCAGCGCCCGCTTGGGCGCCGCCTGTCCGTGCGGCCATGCGCCAAGGTCGCTCATCTCCGCCGCCCCCGAACCGTTCCGCCGTTTCGACGCCGCCATGCCCGCCTCACCGCAGTTTCAACGTGCTCAAACTCATCAACGCCAGCACCACCGCAATGATCCAGAACCGCACCACGATCTGCGGCTCCGCCCATCCCTTCAGTTCGAAATGATGGTGCAGCGGCGCCATCAGGAAAATCCGCTTGCCCCGTGATTTGAACGAGGCCACCTGGAAGATGACCGACAGCGCCTCCGCCACAAAAATGCCGCCGACCAGCACGAGCAGGAATTCCTGCTTGGTCATCACGGCCACCGCGCCCAGCGCGCCGCCGAGCGGCAGGGACCCCACGTCGCCCATGAAGACCGACGCCGGGTAGGTGTTGTACCAGAGAAAACCGATGCAGGCGCCCAACATCGCGCCGCAAAAGATCGCCAGTTCCCCCGAACCCTCGACGTAGGGAATGAGCAGATAGTCGGCGAACTTTTTGTTCCCCACGACATAGGTGACGATCGTGAACGCAACCGTCGTGACCGCCAGCGGCCCGATGGCCAGCCCGTCCAGGCCGTCGGTCAGATTCACCGCGTTGGACGCGCCCACCACCACCAGCAGAATGAAGAAGAGATACCACCAGCCCAGATTCGGCTGAATCGATTTGAAAAAGGGCAGATTCAATTGCGTGGAGGCGTGCATCACCGTCATCAGCAGCACGCCCATCGCCAGGGCCACCACCACCTGCAGCCCGAGTTTGTAGCGGGGCATGAGCCCTTCGGACCGGCGCCGGATGAATTTCAAATAATCGTCCGCAAACCCGATGGCGCCGAACCCGACCACGGTCGCCATCGCGAGCCACACGTACCCGTTGCGCAGATCGGCCCACAACAGGGTCGCAATGAGCAGGGACGCCACCATCAGCAGGCCGCCCATTGTCGGCGTGCCCGCCTTGCGCTGATGGCTCTTGGGCCCTTCCTGCCTGATCTGCTGGCCGATTTGATACCGCTGCAGCAGCCGGATCAGCGGCGGACCGCAGAGGAAACTGATCGCCAGCGCCGTCACAATCGCGTAGATCGTTCGAAACGTAATATAACGAAAGACGTTGAAGACGGCAAAATCGGTATGGAGCGAATAGAACAGATGATAGAGCATCAGTCACCAGGCCCCGCCGCCAATCCATCAACCAGCCGTTCCATCCGCATCCCCCGCGAGCCCTTCACCAGCACCACGTCCCCCGGCCGGATCTCCCCCGCGTCAAGCCAGCGCCGCACCACCGCCCGCGCATCCGCCACATCGGCGCAGCGCCGGATGGCGTCGGCCGCCAACCCCGCCGCACCGGCGCCGTCGGCCATCCGGCCCGCCAGCGCGCCGACCGTGACCAACCGGCTGACGGGCAGGCCGGCCGCATACCGGCCGATCTCCTCATGCCAGCGCTCCGCCTCCGGCCCCAGCTCCAGCATGTCGCCCAGCACGGCGATCACCGCGCCGTCGCCGGCCAGTTGCGCGGCGGCCTCGAGCGCGCGCCGGACCGAGAAGGGATTGGCATTGTAGGCGTCCAGCAACAGCCGTCCGCCGCCCGGCAGCGTCTTCACTTCCGACCGCAGGGCGGGAAGCTGGACGCGCTCCAACCCCTCGATGAGCTCGGCCGGTGTGGCCCCCGCCTCCAGCGCCGCGGCGACCGCCGCCGCCGCATTGAGGGCAAAATGAGGGCCGATCACCGGCAATGACGCCTCCACCGACCCTTCCGCCCATTGCACCGTGATCCGTTGTCGGGGCGGCTCCCCCTGTTCGATCCGCAGCACGACGCCTCGCACATCCGCCTCCGGCGAGCCGCCGAAACCGACGACCCTGCAGCGGCAGCGTTGCCGCAGCCAGCCGTACGACGGATCGTCCCGATTCAACACCGCCAGGCCGTCGGCCGGCAGACCGGCCAGCAATTCCGACTTGGCGGCCCGCACGCCGTCCAAATCGCCCAGCGTCTCCAAATGCGCGGGAGCGATGTTGGTGATGATGCCGATCGTCGGACGGGCCTGTTCGCACAGCCGTGTCAATTCGCCGGCCCGGCTGATCCCGAGTTCAAGCACGGCCGCCTCATGCTCCGGGGTCAGACCGAGCAGCATCATCGGCAGACCGATCTGGCTGTTCAGATTGCCCCGTGTCTTGAGCACCGCACGGCGGCGCGAGAGAATCGACGCCGTCATCTCCTTTGTCGTCGTCTTGCCGTTGCTGCCGGTGATGCCGATCACGGGCAGCGTGAACCGCCGCCGGTGCGCCGTCGCCAATTGTTGCAGCGCCCGCAGGGGATCGGCCACGCCGAGCAGCGGCCGGGTGATCCCCCGACTCGTCAAATGCCCGGCCAGCAACCGCCGGCCCGCTTCGCACTCGACAATCGCTCCGCCCGCCCCCCGCGCGAACGCGTCCGCCACAAAGGCATGGGCGTCAAACCGCTCACCCTTGAGCGCCAGAAAATAATCGCCCGGCTGCAGCGTGCGTGTATCGGTCGACAGCGCCTCCAGGCGGCCGGCGTCATCCGGAACGACTGGGCCGGCCAGTCGTTCCGCCCCCAGCAGCGCGATCAGCTCGGACAGGGCAAAACCCGGCCGGACGGCTGTCCGCATGACGGTCAACGCCGCCTCAGCCACACGCCACTCCGGCGGCTGTGCCACGCCGATCATGCCGCAACGAACCGCGCACGAAGCGCCTCTCGAGCGACGATGCGATCATCAAACGGCAGGCGGGCCGTGCCAATGATCTGATAATCTTCATGCCCCTTTCCGGCGATGACCACCGCGTCGCCCGCTTCGGCGGTCGCAATCGCCCACGCAATGGCGGCCCGTCGATCCTCCATAATCCGATAGTCGCGCAGCCGGCGCGACGGCGGCGCCGCCTTGACGCCGGCCTCAACCTCCCGAAGGATCGCCGAGGGCTCCTCGGAGCGGGGATTGTCCGAGGTCAGCACGGCCAGATCGGCCAGTTCGGCGGCCACGCGCCCCATTTTGGGCCGTTTGCCCCGGTCGCGATCCCCCCCGCAGCCGAACACCACAATCACGCGGCCGCGCTGCAACTCGCGCACGGCCATGAGCAGCCGCTGAAGGGCGTCGTCCGTATGGGCGTAATCGACGATGACCGGAAACGGCTGTCCCGGCTCTTCCACTTTCTCGAACCGGCCCGGCACCTGCGGCATCTGCCGGATGCCGGCCTGAATGGCCGACGGCGGACAGCCCAACACCAGGCCGGCGCCGACCGCCGCCAACAGATTGGGCACGTTGTAGCGGCCGACCAACGGCGACTCGATGGGAAAGGCGCCCCGCGTTCCCCGAATCGTCGCCCGAATCCCGGTCCAGTCGACGACCAGATCACCGGCCGTCACGTCGGCGCCCGGCTCCAGGCCGTAGGTTAATGTCTGCTTCGGATGAATCTCGACCAGCCGGCGTCCCCACGGGTCGTCGGCGTTGACCACGGCCCAGGCGCCGGGCTTGCCGTACCGCCCATCGGCCAGCCCCGCGAACAGAATCCGCTTGGCGGCAAAGTAGTCCTCCATCGTGCCGTGGAAATCGAGGTGGTCCTGCGTCAGATTGGTGAAGACGGCGGCGTCGAAGAGACAGCCGTCCACGCGCCCCTGCGCCAGCGCATGCGAGGAGACCTCCATGACGACGGATTGCATCCCCTCCTTGACCATCCGCGCCAGCAGTTGCTGCAGCGCGAGCAGCCCCGGCGTCGTGTGCGACGCGGCCATCTGCGCGGCGCCGATCCGATAGCTCACCGTGCCGATCAGCCCCGTCGGCGCGCCGGCGGCCGCGAGGATCGCCTGAATGAGATAGGACGTGGTGGTCTTGCCGTTCGTCCCCGTAATGCCGACCATCCGCAGCCGGCGGGCCGGCTCGCCGTAAAAGGCCGTCGCAATCCGGCGCAACGCCAGCCGGCTGTCGGCCACACAGAGCAGGCAGGGGGCATCAGGCAAATCGGACAAGAGGCGGGGATCATCGATGACCGCCCCCACGGCGCCGCGTCGGAACGCCTCGCCCACAAACGCGTGGCCGTCCCGGCGCAATCCCTTTACCGCGACGAACAACGCGCCCCGGCCGACCGCGGTCGAGTCGTCCTCCACGGCCGTCACCTCCGCGGACAGATCGCCCTGGACCCTGGGCTGGTCGAGCAAATGGGCGATTTCACGCAACGTCATTCCATCCTCATGGCCACGGTCTGCGGACCTCCGGAGGCGGGAAGGTCCAATGGTCGTGACGATCCGCCCGGTTGACGCGACTTGCCCATCGGTTGATGTCCCGCCTCCACCACCTTCAAGGCGGGCGGCGCCACGGCAGGCATCACACCCATA
>JACQCE010000100.1 GCA_016201765.1 Nitrospirota bacterium | reverse complement strand
GCGGCGCTGACCGCCGGCGGTCGCTACGCGGTCGGCCGGGGGAAGATCATGGCGCTGTTTCCCGTCTCGTCGTCTGAAGTGGCGCTGCTCTATCTTGTCCGGCGGAAGCAATGGGCTGCGGTCCGGGCCGGAAGCATCGACACATTCAAGGCGGACCTGCTGCGGATCACGCCGATGGCGGCCGGGCCGCTGCAATCACTCGCCTCGTGGGACCAGGTCGGCTACATGCCCTGCGCGCGGGTGCGGGCGTCGGCGTGGGTGACCGATCGCGTGGGGCTCATCGGCGATGCGGCCCACGCGCTCAATCCGCACGTGGCGCAGGGGCGCAACCAGGCGATGGCGGACGCGGTGGTCCTGGCCGAGGTGATCGAGGATGGATTGAAGCAGGACCGGCTCGACAGGGCGTCGCTTTCGCGGTATGAATCGGCCCGCCGGCCGCAGGTGGAATTGCTCCAACGGACGGCGGATGAACTGACACTCTTCTGGAATAACGATTGGTGGCCGGTGAACTGGCTCCGCGGGCGGGTCTTTGAGACGCTGGCCGGGAATCGCCGGCTGCGCGGCCGGATGACGGCGCTGGTGGGCGGCCTGCAGGCCGAGCCCTATTCCCTCGTGGAACGGTTTCAGGCGGCCGGCTTTTTGCCTGACCCCCACGCGGACGACAGGGTTTGCCTTGAAACCGACTCGCCATAAATAGCCACAATCCGTGAAGCATGATACACTGATTGTCGTGACCGGGCGGATGAACAAGAGCGAGGCGGCGTCGACCCCGCCCGCTCCAATGGAAAAGATTTCCCTGGCCAACAGCGACCAGATTTTGGAGCTGTTGAGCCACGTGGCGCTCAGGGGCAAGGGGTTTGTGACCGAGTCGTTGCTGGATGCGGCGCTCGATTTTGGTTTCACCGAGCCGACGCAATTGACCGCGGACGGCACCGATCCGGACGCCTATTACAATGGACGGCCCAACGCCTGGGCCAATTATCACCTGCGGGAATGGAAGCGGGTGCTGATGATCTACGGCGGATCGGGCAAGGTCCGGCGGTATCAGATCACGGAAACACCATAAAAAGGTGGCTAGGTAGCGAGGTGGCTGGGTGGTTAGGAAGAGCAAAGAAAGTGCTTTCCCTAGCTACCCAGCCACCTAACTACCTAGCTACCGAGGGGCTCAACTACAATGCAAGACTATTTCCCAGGACTGGCCGGCGTGCCGATCGCCAAATCGTCCGTCAGCTTCATCGACGGCGAAAAGGGCGTGCTCGAGTATCGGGGCATCTCGATCGAAACGCTCTGCGAGAAGAGCACCTTTCTTGAAACGGCCTGGCTGCTGATCTTCGGCACGCTGCCGACCCAGGCCGAATTGAACCGGTTCACCGGGGACATCACCAGTCACCGGCGGATCAAATACCGGGTATTGGATTTGATCAAGTGCCTGCCGGAGCACGGCCACCCGATGGACGCGCTGCAGGCGGCCGTGGCGGCGCTGGGGATGTTCTATCCCGACAAGCACGTCCAATCGCCCGAGGTGCAATACCAGTCGGCCGTCCGGCTGATCGCCAAGCTGCCCACGATCGTGGCCGCCTATTCGCGCCTGCGCCACGGGGATGAATTCATCCCGCCGCGGGACGATCTCGGTCACTCCGACAATTTCCTCTATATGCTCACGGGGCGTGCGCCCGATCCGGTGCCGGCCCGGGCGCTGGACGTCTGCCTGATTCTGCACGCAGAGCATACGATGAACGCGTCGACCTTCAGCGGCCTGGTGACCGCGTCGACGCTCGCCGACCCCTATACGGTGGTCGCCTCGGCCATCGGCACGCTGACCGGTCCATTACACGGCGGAGCGAACGAGGGCGTGATCGACATGATCCGTGAGATCGGGTCGGTCGAGAAAGTCCGCGCGTACATGGAGCAGAAGATCGCGGCGAAGCAGAAGATCATGGGATTGGGCCACCGGATCTACAAGGTGAAGGATCCGCGCGCCTCCGCCCTGCAGCAACTGGCCCAGCAGCTTTTCGCCCACCTTGGGCCGTCGCCCTTTTATGCGCTGGTACAGGAGATCGAACGGGTGGGGGAGCAATTGCTGGGGGCCAAGGGTGTCCGGCCGAATGTTGATTTCTATTCCGGTATCGTCTACGACCAGTTGGGCATCGAAAAGGATTGTTTTACTTCGATTTTTGCCATGGCCCGCGTAGCCGGCTGGCTGGCCCACTGGATTGAGCAGCTCAAGGACAACAAGATCTACCGGCCCGAGCAGATCTACGAGGGAGAGCATGGCCGGCCCTATACCCCCCTGAACAGCCGGAAGTAGGCCTCCGGCCGCCGGCAGAGCCTCTTCGCTTCTGGACTATTGATTTTTTCTGACGACCCTCCTACAATGGGCCGCAGTTTTCTCCAATGGTCTGATTCACTGATTCTGGGAGGAGTGAGCGATGGCCGCACGCACACGAAGCCGGAAGAGCGCGAAGAAAAAACCCGCCAAAAAAGCCGCGAAGAAAAAAACGATCAAGAAAAAACCGGCTGCCAAGAAAATCGTCAAGAAAAAACCGGTCAAGAAGAAACCGGCCGGCCGCCCGGCGGCCAAAAAAGCGCCGGCCAAGAAGAAGCCGGCCAAGCAGGCCAAGCCGAAGGGACCGGCAGCCAAGCCCGCCCTCGTCGTTCCGCCTGGCACGCAGCCGATCGGCCGGGTGATTCATTACTACTCGCATCTGAACGTGGCGGTGATCTCGCTGGACAAGGGGCCGCTGCAGGTCGGCGACGTGATTCACATCAAGGGGCACACCACCGATTTTCGCCAGCCCGTAGAATCGATGCAGATCGAGCATGAGTCAATCACAAAAGCGGTGCCGGGTGACGATTTTGGTTTAAAGGTGACCGCCCATGCGCGGGAACACGATATTGTGTACCGTGTGTTGAATCCGTAACATGCAATGAGCGTACGGCGATGGGGATTATCAAGGGGAGCTGAGCATCTCCCCTTGATTTGAGTGAGTGCGAAGCACGAACGGACCAACTACGGTGTGTTAAAGCCGTAGGCCGGTCAGGCAGGTTGGTCGTGGGTCGGTTTCATGGATTCACCCGTGGCAAAAATGGGGACATGTCCCAAGTTCGGTGATCGCCACGCGCCGCATGAGGAAATTGGGACGTGTCCCTATTTTTGAGCCGGTCACGGTGAGACTGACCCGCTACCGGCGGGTTTGAAACGGCCACTCCGTATTGGCGGGGTGGCCGATTTCTTTTGTCAGGAGCTAGTCTTCGCGCTTCATGCCGCACGCTTTGGCAACACCGTCGCGGTAGCGCAGCCATAACTCCAGCGACTTCTGCATCGCGGCATGGACGGCGCGCTGTTGCGCGGGTGTGGCGGCCGCGCGCAAGACCATCTGCCAGGCGGCGAGCCGGTGGCCGTGTTCCACCCGCTGGTGGGCCCGGATCAGATCCATCGCCTTGGGATCGACGCCGTGAAACCGGACCAGTGGATGGTTTTTGATTACCGCTTCGATCTCTTCCGGGCTTTTCGGGTGATGGCCCGCCTGCTCGCCGGCCAACTCCTGCCGTTCCTTGACGCTGCCCTCGACGAAGACCGTCATGACGGCGAGTCCCTCGATCCATGAACGGCGTGAGGTGGCGGCGTCCAGCCACTGCCGGTAGGCCCGGCTGGCCGGCAACAGCCGGACGCGATCAAAGTCGGCGGCGGTCAATCCCAGCCCCTTCATCATCTCCACAAAGAGCGCGGGGTGCGAACGGCCGACGCTCAGGCCGCCGGTCTCTTCTTCATACAGATTGGCGGCGAGCTCCCGGCGGATCTCGTCCGGCGGATTCTGGGCGTAGAGGCGGCCGAGCAGGAGGGGAAAGTCCCTCACGTAGACCGCAAATTCCTGCTGAAAATGAATCTTCAGTTGGTCGCGCGTGATCCGGTTGCCGCTGAAGACGGGCCAAGCCCAGTGGTGCTTGCGGTCCATGAGGACCAGGAGCCGTTCTTGAAACGAGCGCGGCGACCGCGCGGCAGTTCGTCCCATTGCGGTCAGCCCCCCGGCTCGGTCATCCGCCAGGGGTCGAGCAGGTCGTCGAGCTTCTTGCCGGGCAGGAGGTTGCGGGCCTTGGCGACTTCCCGGACCGTCCTGCCGGTTTTGTAGGCTTCCTTGGCGATGGCGGCGGCGTTGTCATAGCCGATCACCGGCGCGAGCGCCGTGCACATGGCGAGGCTCTGCTCGATCATGGCGTAACAGCGGGCTTCATCCGCCGTCAATCCCGCGATGCAGCGGCGCGTGAAGTTGTCCGCGGCCGCGGCCAGTAAATGAATCGACTGCAACAGGTCGTAGGCCATGACCGGCATCATGACGTTCAGTTCGAAATTACCCAAAAGGCCGCAGAGCGCGATTGTCGCGTCATAGCCGATCACCTGCGCGGCGACCTGGCAGACCGATTCGACGATGACGGGATTGACCTTGCCGGGCATGATCGACGAGCCGGGCTGCGTCTCCGGCAGTTGCAGTTCGCCGAGGCCGCAGCGGGGGCCGGAGCCGAGCCAGCGGACGTCGTTGGCGATCTTGAACAGGGCGACGGCCAGGCCTTTGAGCGCCCCGCTCGTCTCCACGATAGCGTCCTTGGCCGCCTGCGCTTCAAAATGGTTGGCCGCTTCCCGGAACCGGAGGCCCGTCTCCTTGTTGAGGAGGGCGATCACCCGGCCGGCAAATTTCGGCGGCATGTTGATCCCGGTGCCGACGGCCGTGCCGCCCAACGCCAGTTCCTCCAATGACGGGCGGCACCGTTCGATCCGTCCGATCGCGAGCTCGATCTGGCGGGCGTAGCCCGAGAACTCCTGGCCCAGACGAATCGGCGTGGCGTCCTGCAGATGGGTCCGGCCGATTTTGACGATCCGGTCGAATTGTTTCGCCTTGACGGTCAGCGCGCGGTGCAGGCCGCGGAGCGCGGGCAGCAGCGCCCGCTCGATCTGCTCCAGCGCGGCCACGTGCATGGCGGTCGGAATGACGTCGTTGCTCGACTGGCCCTTGTTGACGTGGTCATTCGGATGGACGGCCTTCTGGCCGGGCGTTTTCCCGAGCAGTTCGGCCGCCCGGTTGGCGATCACCTCGTTGGCGTTCATGTTGGTCGAGGTGCCGGAGCCGGTCTGAAAAATGTCAACGACAAATTGCCCGTCGAGCGCGCCGTCGGCCACTTCCCTCGCCGCCTGTTGAATCGCCCTGGCGAGTGTCGCATCGAGCGCGCCCGTCTCCTGGTTGACCCGCGCGGCGGCCCATTTGATCAGGCCCATTGAGCGGATGAAGGCGCGCGGGAAGCGCAGATCGCTGATCGGAAAGTTTTCCACGGCGCGCTGGGTCTGGGCGCCGTAGTAGGCGTCGGCCGGCACCTGCATGGCGCCCATCGAATCCTGCTCGGTGCGACATGAGGCGGAGCGCGGGGCGCCGGCCGGCCGGCCGGCCGGTTGTGCGGTGCGTTGTGGTTTTGATTTCGCCATGACGGAAAATAAGCCGGCCCATCATTTCAAAAACGGCATGAAAATGCAAGCGAACGCCTGAGAGGGTAGTGGGTCAGTTTCACTGCGACCGGCTCACAAATAGGGACACGTCCCAATTTCGTTGTGTGTCGTGCGTCGCACGAGGAAATTGGGACGTGTCCCCATTTTTGCCCACGGTGGAATCCATCAAACTGACCCACTACCCCTGAGAGGCGGACCCGGTTCCAGAGACGCCATCACGCATCATTTCTCCGTCACGCCCAGTTCGGTGAGCCGTCGCTCCGCGTCGTCCACCTGTCGCTGATC
>JACQCE010000104.1 GCA_016201765.1 Nitrospirota bacterium | reverse complement strand
TTATGATTCACCTGCTCTGCCAACTGAGCTACGCCGCCCTTGCATCGAACGAAGTGAGATGCCATGTCCGATTCTCAATACCATCTACGCCGAGCGAAGCGAGGCGCTATGATTCTGCCCTTTCCCACGCCGAATACCGAATATAATGAGGCGTTCTGACCTTCAAACAGGGTGACATAATGGGAAGACTCATCGGCGCAACTGGAATGACGGCGGACGTCAAGCCCGCATGAACCACCGCTGAATTACTCGCGGCTTTTTTCGTCCTCTTCCTGCTTGGTCTTGCAATTGATGCACAGGGTGGTCACCGGCCGGGCCTTCAGCCGCTTATAGCCGATCTCTCCGCCGCACTCCTCGCAGATGCCGAACGTGTTGGTCCGGATGCGATCGATCGCTTCGTCGATTTTTTTGAGCAGCCGCTGCTCCCGCTCGCGAAGCCGCAGCATGAAATTTTGATCGGCCACCGCCGTCGCCTGGTCGCCCATGTCGGCGAGGTTCTCCGTCTCCTGCGCCAGTCCGCCGCCCAGGATCACCCCCGCTTCAACCAGCAAGTCCGCGCGCTGTTGCTGAAGATCCTTGAGGATCTCCTGGTATTCGCCGTCCTTGGTGGTGCCCGCGGCTTTGGATTTTTTGGCCTTGGCTGCCATGAGAAACCCGCTTGTGCGCCGGCAGAGCGCTCCGTGTTGGGGACAAATCCCGCCGGCCAATTTAAATTAGCGGCCACTATATCAAAAAGCAAAATGCCGAGTCAATGAAAGAAACCATGGGGCGCGGCCGAACCGCGGCGTGCACACCCTGCGCGGACGATCATGGTTCCCGTCGGGGGTAGTAGGTCAGTTGAATGGATTCACCCGTGGCAAAATGGGGACACGTCCCAATTTCGTTGATCGCCGCGCGCCGCATGAGGAAATGGGGACGTGTCCCTATTTTTGAGACAGGTCACGGTGAAACTGACCCACTACCCCGTCGGGCGTTTGCTTGACAGAGTTCGGAAAGCTCCGCTATAGTGACATGCTACCGTCAACACGGCACCTTCACAAGGAGTGGTGCATGGCCGTATTGCCCCGAATTCAATCACCGGCCGATCTTCGTCGCTTGTCGACGGATCAATTGCCGGCGCTCGCGGCCGAGATTCGCGAGCGCATCATCGATGTGGTGGCCACCAACAGCGGCCACCTCTCGTCCAATCTCGGCGTGGTCGAGCTCACGCTTGCGCTGCACTATCTCTTCAACACGCCGCATGACAAGATCATCTGGGACACGAGCAACCAGACCTATACGCACAAACTGATCACGGGCCGGCAGGCCAACTTCCATACGCTCCGGCAATGGGGCGGCATCAGCGGCTTCGCCAAGCGGGAGGAAAGCGAGTACGACGCGTTCAACGCGGGCCACGCCGGCACGGGCGTCTCCGCGGCGGTCGGATTCGTGGCCGCCCGTGAATTGAGCCGGGACGGTCACCGCGTCATCTGTGTGGTGGGCGACGGCGCCTTGACCTCGGGCATGACCTATGAAGGCCTTAATCAGGCCGGGGCCCTGCAAAAAGATTTTCTGCTGATTCTTAACGACAACGAAATGTCCATCTCCAAAAACGTCGGCGCGATCTCCTCCTATTTGAGCCGGCTGTTGACCGGCCCGATCTACACGACACTGCGGGAAGACGCCAAGATGATCCTGAAAGCGATCCCCGGCATCGGCGACTCGATGCTCCGGGCCGCCAAGGTCGCCGAGGAATCAGCCAAGGGGCTGATCAGCCCCGCGCTGCTCTTCGAAGAGCTCGGCTTTCTCTACGTCGGGCCGATCGACGGCCAGCGCTTTGACCATCTGCTCCCGACGCTCGAGAATATCAAGAAGCTCAAGGGGCCGGTGTTTCTGCACGTCATCACCAAGAAGGGGCTGGGATACGAGCCGGCCGAACGCGATCCGGTCTTCTTCCACAGCGCGCCGGCCTTCTTCCGGGAGACCGGCAAACCGCGCCAGACCAGCTCTGTGCCCTCCTATACCGGCATCTTCACCCGCACGCTGATCCGCCTGGCGCATGAGAATCCGAAAATCGTCGGCGTGACGGCCGCCATGCCCGGGGGCACCGGCCTGTCGGGCGTGGCCGAGGAATTTCCCGACCGCGTCTATGACGTCGGCATCGCCGAGCAGCACGCCGTCACCTTCGCCGCCGGCCTGGCCGCGGAGGGCTACAAACCGGTGGTCGCCATGTATGCCACCTTTCTGCAGCGCGGCTTCGACCAGATCCTGCACGACGTCTGCATCCAGAACCTGCCCGTCGTCTTCTGCATCGACCGCGCGGGCATCGTGGCGGAGGACGGCACCACCCACCACGGCATTTTCGACCTCGCCTTCCTGCGCCACATCCCCAACATGGTCATCATGGCGCCCAAGGACGAGAACGAGTTGCAGCACATGATCAAGACAGCGGTCGATTATGCCGGCCCCATCGCCGTGCGCTATCCGCGCGGCAGCGGGTTGGGCGTGCCGCTCGACCCCGAGCCGCGGTCGCTCAAGATCGGCAAAGGGGAGATCCTCCGCAACGGCGATGATGTCACGATTCTCGCGCTGGGCAGCCGTGTGGCGCCGGCGCTCGAAGCGGCCGAGCAATTGGCCGCGGAGGGCATCTCGGCCGGCGTGGTCAACGCGCGGTTCGTCAAACCGCTCGACCGCGATCTGCTCTGTTCCATCGCGGCCCGGTGCAAAGCCCTGGTCACCGTAGAAGAACACGTGCTCCAAGCCGGTTTCGGCA
>JACQCE010000020.1 GCA_016201765.1 Nitrospirota bacterium | reverse complement strand
GTGATCATACACCGTCAGGCCGCCGTCGGTGCCGATCCACAAACGGCCGGCTGAATCAAACTTCAAAACATGCACATAATGACCACCCAGTCCGTCGGCTTTGCTGAACGTTTTCCACTGCTGGCCGGCCGGCGCGGAGGAATCAAACCGGCTCAAGCCGGCGCCCCAGGTGCCGATCCATTTGACGTTGTGCTCATCGATGGCAATGTCCAGAATATAGTTCGGGTTGGGGCCCATGTTGCTCTTGCTCTGGCTGCCGTGATGACCGTAGCCGGCGCCATTGGATGAAGTGGGGGATGAAGTGGGGGATGAAGTGGGGGCGGGCGCCGGCGGCTCCTGCGGCACGTTCAGCCCCAGCCCGTCGGCATGCGTCCAACTCGTCCATTGGCGCGTGACGGGATCGTGGCGGGTTAATCCGCCCTCGGTGCCGAACCAGATGATGTTGTCGCGGTCGACGGCAACGGCATAGACCCACTTGTCGACCAGACCGGTTTTTTCCGTGAAGGTTTGAAACGTTTTCCCGTCGTAGCGCGTGGCGCCCTTCCACGTCGCGATCCAATAGACGCCGCGGTGATCGACCGCCATGTCATAGACCCAGAGATCGCCGATGCCCCTGCCGGCGGACAGCGGCTGCCACCGCTTGCCGTAGGTCAGCGGGGAGCCGAAACCGAACGGCGTGTAGGCCGTCCAGTCCCGTCCGTTGAACCGCATCAGCCCGCCGCCGTAGGTCCCGACCCATTTGTCGCCCGCGCCGTCGATATAAATCATATAAATGCCTTCGCTGAGCAGGCCGCCTTGCGTGGTGCGCGCTGTGATGATCTCATGGCTGTCCGGCGTGCGCGTGTCGTAACGGATCAGGCCGTTGGGCAGCCCCATCCAGAGATAGGGGCCGTCCAGCGCGAGCGCCTTGACGTTGCCGCCGGTTTCAAAGTTCGTGAACGGGGAGTGGGTTGCGGCCGGCGCCGCCGGCGATGGGCTCTTCGATGTTACGGGTTCGGGCTTGCGCGCGCGGTCGCAGGCGACCGGCATCAGGCACAACAGCGCCCCGAACAGATGGATCATCAGCCGGGTCGTTAATGCCATGGATGGGCTTGTGCGGGCGTTGATGCAAGATGGGCGAAAAGATGGCATATGAAATGAGTGGGTGATGATTGACAAGCTCGACGGAATGTTGCTACTATCCTACACAATTCATTTTTACGGCGCAAGCGGAACGGTTCGCGCGCTCGGTTATCGATACCAACAAGGGTGAGCGCGCTCACGGGCGGATAGCTCAGTCGGTAGAGCGCCTCGCTTACACCGAGGAGGTCAGGCGTTCGAGCCGCCTTCCGCCCACGAGTACAGTGGATAGTGAAGAGTGGAAAGTGAAGAGTGACGAGTAAGAGTGACGTGCACGCAATTGACACATTAAAAAAACCGAGCGGAACCTTCCACTATCCACTATTCACTCTTCACTTTTCACTCAAACTACGCGGGGCCGTAGTTCAGCTGGTTAGAACGCCGGCCTGTCACGCCGGAGGTCACGGGTTCGAGCCCCGCCGGCCCCGCCACTTTCCCCCGCCCGTTCCGCACGGGCGCCGCCATCCCGCCCGGCGCCCTCTGACATCTTGTTGATGATGCTCCATGAGTAGCGAAGTCGTTTCGCTGGTGGTGGGCGCAAGCCTGATCACGAAGGTGGTCCTGGTGATCCTGCTGGGCCTTTCCGTCATGTCCTGGGCGATCATCTTCTACAAATGGCACGCGTTCCGGCAGGCCAACCGGCAGAACCGGCAGTTCATCGGCATTTTTTCGCTCGCGGACGGCGACGCGGTCCACCGCGCGGCCGAGCGGCATCCCACCAGCCCGATGGCGGCCGTCTGGATGGAGGCGGTGAAAATGCCGCCGACGGTCGATCCGGAGCGCGCCCCGGATCGCGGCGATAACCGCCACACGCTGGAGGTGCGGTTCCGCCGCGCGATCGAAATGGAACTGAACCGGTATGAGGAATACCTGCCGTTTCTGGCGACCACCGGCAACGTTGCCCCCTTTATCGGATTGTTCGGCACGGTCCTCGGCATCATCGATGCCTTCCAGGCGATCAGCCGGATGGGCACGGCCAGCATCGCGGCCGTCGCGCCGGGCATCGCCGAGGCGCTGGTCGCCACGGCGGCCGGCCTGTTCGCGGCGATTCCCGCCGTGGTGGCCTATAATGCCTATCTCAGCCGGTTGCGCCGCCTGACGACCCACCTGGAATCGTTCGCGGCCGAGGCCGTCGAACGGCTCGCGCACGCCGACCGCGGTCACGGGAAGAAGGGCTGACGCCGCATGCTCGATTCGTCATCCAACTCCCGCCGGTTCATGTCGGAGATCAACGTCGTCCCGCTGGTCGACGTGGTGCTGGTGTTGTTGATCATCTTCATGATCACGGCGCCGCTGCTCTACCGCGGCATCGACATCGACCTGCCGGAGTCGGCGGCGAACACGATCAAGCCGGACGAGCGGGTGGTGGTGAGCGTGACCAGGGAGCACAAAATCTTTGTCGACAAGGAAGAGGTCGGTCCGGAGCAGCTCGAGGCGACGATGCAGCGGCTGCACGACAGGAACCCCAATGTGACGATCTATCTGCGGGCGGACCAGGGGATTCCCTACGGCATGGTGGTTCGCGTCATGGATGCGGTCAAGCGGGTCGGCATCGACAAGCTCGGCATGGTGACCGAGCCCGACAGAAGGAGTCCATGACGACCGGCGGGCCATGAAGCGGGCATTTCTGGTTTCCGTTTGGTTTCATCTGCTGATGATTGTCCTGGTGGTCGTGCCGACCCTGCATTTCGGGCGGCGTCTGCTGCAACCGCCCGTCTTTCAGATTCACATGGTCGAACTCCCGCGGGAACCCGCGCCCGCGCCGCCGGCCCCGCCCGAACCGCCCCGCATCGAGCCGGAAAAGCCGCGTCCCAGGCCGCCGGTCAAACCGCCGGCCAGACCGAAAATCGCGCCGCCCAAACCGAAGGCGGTGACGCCGCTGCCGCCGCTCAAGCCCAAGCCCGAAACACCGCCGGCGCCCGAGCCGAAGCCGGAACCGCCTCCGGTCGCTTCACCTCCGCCTCATCCGGAAGCTCCGCCGGGCCCGGCGCTCATGGTCCAGCCGAAAATCGACCTGCCGGAATTTGATTGCGCCGCCTATTGCGGGGCCCTGCAGGACAAACTGGCGGGGGAGTGGAAGCCGCCCGCCATTTCGGCGCAGGGGCCGGTGCAGGCCGTCGTCGTCTTCACGATCAACCGCGATGGGTCGGTCGACAACGTGTCGCTGGAGCGCGGATCGGGCAATTTTTATTTCGACCAGGCGGCGCTGCGCGCGGTCCTGTCCGCGGCGCCGCTGCCGCCGCTGCCGCGCACCTTGACCGGCTCGACGCTGCGGGTGCATGCGCCCTTTACGCTGCAGGCTTCACCGTGACGGGCCGGAGCCTGTTATGGGTTGTCCTGGGCGCCGCGCTGGCGGTCGCCGTCTCGATCGACCCGGCGGGGTGGGCCGATGAGCCGGAGGTTTTCTTGAACATCACCAAGAGCGAGGCGGAAAAAATCCCCCTCGCCCTCTTCCCGCTCACCGGAGCCGGCGTGGCGGCCCCGCTGCCCGTTGAAATTGAGCAGACGCTTTCCGCCGATCTGAAGCGCTCCAGCTTTTTCTCCGTGACATCAACCGTGGGGGCCGGCGGGGCTTCCCCTCCCACCGCATCGATCGTGCAACTGCTCAAATCAACCGGGGCGAAGGGCGCGGTGTGGGGTCGGATCACCACTGAGCGGGACGAACTCGTGCTGGAAGGCCGGCTGTTCGACGTGGCCAGCGGCCGCCAGATGATGGTCAAGCGGTATGTGGGCAAGGCGGACTATGCCCGCTACATCGCACACCGCTTCGCCGATGACATCGTCTACCAATTCACCGGCGAACGGGGCATCGCGCAGAGCCGTGTGGCGTTTGTGTCGGATCAGACCCGCCAGAAAGAGCTCTGGCTGATGGATTATGACGGCGCCCACCAGCAGCGGATCACCGGCGATCGGTCGCTCTCGCTCTCGCCCCATTGGACGCCGGACGGGCGATGGATCACCTACCTCTGCTATCGCGGCGGCAATCCGGACATCTGCGGGATCGACATCACACAGAACCGCCGGTGGAAGCTGATCACCTTTCCGGGATTGAATCTGTCCCCGACCTGGTCCCCCGACGGCGAGTGGATGGCGCTGGCGACCAATCACGATGCCGACAATCTTGAACTGTTCCTGTTCGACCGGTCGGCCAAGAAAAGCCGCCGGCTCACCTTCAGTCTGGGCGACGATCTGTCGCCCTCCTGGTCGCCGACCGGCCGGCAACTGGTCTTCACGTCCGACCGGGGCGGCACGCCGCAACTCTATATCATGGATGCGGACGGCGCGAACATCCGCCGGCTGACCTATCAGGGCGATTACAACACGAGTCCGACCTGGTCGCCGAAGGGCGAATGGATCGCCTATACCTGCCGCCGGAACGGCCGGATGCGGCTGTGTCTGATCAGCCCGGACGGCCGGACGGGCGGCATCCTGACCGCCGACGGCGAGTGGAACGACGAGTCGCCCGCCTGGTCGCCGAACGGCCGCCATCTGTTGTTCACGTCCAACCGGGGCGGGTCGTATCAACTCTATCTGATTCAGAAGGACGGCACGGGACTTGAACAGATCACGCAGGGCGCCGAGAACCGGATCATGCCCGCCTGGTCGCCGCAGTAACCACGGAGCAACGGCGGGGCGCGGTGGCCATGACGGCTTCACACGTTGCCATTCCACGCAGCTTGCGTTATAGTGCACGAAGACGCGGTGGGTCACCGCAGCGGCATGGCAGAGGGGACTGCCGGAACAGCCATTGAAATAATTCGCATCGGGAGGAACAGCATGGCACAGACAGGATGGAACAGGTTCGCGTTTCTTGCGCTGGGTTTGATCGCGGGCGCGTGGTTGTTGACCGGCTGCCCCAAGCAACCGACCAAGACGGCGGATGTCTCAACCGAGCAAGTGAAGCCGCCGTCGGCCGCCACGCCCAAACCTGCGGAGACTCCGGCGATTGAGACCCCCGCCGTCCGCGAGCAGGAGATCGCCGGAGCCGGCAAGGTCATCGACGCGTTGAAACCGGTCTACTTTGATTTTGATAAGTCGGACATTCGGGATGACATGAAGCCGGTGCTGCAGTCCAACGCCAAGTGGCTGACGACGAACACGGCCGTCAAGGTGCAGATCGAAGGCCATTGCGACGAGCGTGGCACCAACGAATACAATCTGGCGCTCGGCGAGCGGCGGGCGGGCGCGATCAAACGCTATCTGTCCGCGTTGGGCGTCCCGGCCGGCCGATTGAGCACGATCAGCTACGGCGAGGAGCGGCCGGTCTGCGGGCAGCATGAGGAGTCGTGCTGGCATTTGAACCGCCGCGGCCAGTTCGCCGAGGCGGTCTCGCGCGGATAGGGGGGACGCGATGATGGTTCGGCACCGCAGATGGACGACGCTTGCCGCCGGGGTGGTGGTTGCCGGACTGCTGGGCGGCTGCGCGTCGCAGGCCGATTTGATCGACACGAGGATGCTGATCGACCGGGTGGCGGCCTCGCAGAGAAAGCTCGGTCAGGACATGGCCGCCCTGCAGGCCAGGATCGATCAGCGGCCGGTTCCTGCGGCGCCCGGCGAGGCGCCCCAGGCCGAGCTGACGACGCAATATGACCGGTTGCAATCGGAATTGCAGGCGCTCAAAGGCCAGATCGAAGAGAGCAATCACGCCATGGGCGAGATCCGCCAGCATCTGGATGAGCAGGGGTTTCAGCTCTCCACCCTGACGGCCCAGATGCAGACGTTGCAGACCGCCGTTGCCGGCGCGGGCCCGCCGATCGCCACCGCGCCGCTGCCGCCGGCCGGAGGCCCCGATCAGAGATTGGTGCTGCCGGGCCGGACGCCGGCGCCGAAGGCGGGCGCGGTGTCGCCGGTTGAGGCCTATAACCTGGCGTACAACGACTATCTGCGCGGCAACTACGCCCTGGCCGTCGGCGGGTTCGAGCAGTTCCTGCAGCAATATCCGACGTCCATTCTGGTGCCGCACGCGATGTACTGGCTCGGCGAATCCTATTACGGCGGCAAGCAGTACCAGAAGGCCGCCGGAATCTTCGACCAGTTTATGCAGCGGTATCCCAAGCATGAAAAAGTGCCGGCGGCCATGCTCAAGAACGGCCTGGCCTATCTGGAAATCGGCGACAAGCAGCAGGCCAGTCAATTGCTGAAACGGCTGGTTGCCAATTATCCGACGTCGGACGAGGCCAATGTCGCCAAGGGGCGGCTGGCCGATTTGCGGTAGGTAAGAAGAAGGGTCTAGGGGCAAGGGTCAGGGAAACAGGCCGGCTGCTCCTGACCCTTGCGACTTGACCCGTGACCCCGGCTGACTGTTTCCTGCGCGAATATTCCCCATGCCCACCATTCGACGGCTCACATCCGAACTGATCAATCACATCGCGGCCGGCGAGGTCGTCGAGCGGCCCGCCTCCGTCGTCAAGGAGCTGGTGGAAAACGCCATTGACGCCGGCGCGCGGTCGATCGACATCGCGCTCGCGGCCGGCGGACGGGAACGGATCGCGGTCAGCGACGACGGCGTCGGCATGACGCCGGAGGATGCGCCGCTGGCGTTTGAACACCACGCCACCAGCAAGCTCGCCCTGCTCGACGATTTAAACCGGATCGGCACGCTCGGGTTCCGGGGCGAGGCGCTGCCCAGCATCGCCGCCGTGGCCCGCGTGCGCGTTACAACCGTGGCGGCCGGGGCATCATCAGGCGTCGAACTGACGCTGGAAGGCGGAACGATCGGAACGGTCAGAGAGATCGGCGGCCCGCAGGGGACGACCGTCGAGGTGCGGGATCTGTTTTTCAACACGCCGGCCCGGAAAAAATTCCTCCGCTCGCCGGCCACCGAGCTGGCGAAGATCCAGGAGATCGTGACGGAGCACGCGCTCGTCTATCCGGCCATCGCATTTCGTCTGACGCATCAGCAGCGGGAGTTGCTGCGGGCGCCGGCGGCCGCCACGCTGCGGGAACGGGCCGCGCAACTGTTCGGCGTCGACTGGGCGAAGCCGATGCTGGAGATCGCCGGCACGGCGGATGGATTGACCATCAGGGGGCTCGTCTCGGCGCCGCCGGCGAGCTGGCCGCACCGGCGATTCCAATACTGGAGCGTGAACCGGCGGCCGGTCCGCAGCCCACTGCTCAATCACGCCCTCTATGAAGGCTATCTGTCGCTGCTGCGCCGCGGGCAGCACCCGGCCGCCGTGCTGCAACTGACGCTCGACCCGTCGAGGGTCGACGTCAACGTGCATCCGGCCAAGTTGGAGGTGCGCTTTGCCCAGCCGCAGCCGGTCCATACGCTGGTGCGGGATGCGGTCGCCGATCGAATTGGCGCGCCGCCGGCCCAAGTGATCCGACAGCCCCCCGGCCGGTTTTCGGATGGAGCCGCCGGTCCGGTCGAACACCGTGCGACGGGCGGATCGTTTTTTCCATCGACAGGCCCCGCGGCCGCTGGTCCCGATGCGCCGCTGGTGCGCGAACCACGGGCCGGATATGCCCGCATTGAGCCGGGTGAGTCTGCGGCGCGGCCCGGTCCGATGGAACCGATGGAACCGACGGCGGCGTCTCTGTTCACGGCTTCGGTGATCGAACCGTTGGGCCAGTTGTACCAGACGTATATCGTGGCGGTGGTGGACGGGACGCTGGAAATCATCGATCAGCACGCGGCTCACGAGCGATGGTTGTTCGAAGCGTTGATGGCCGACTGGACGGCGGCATTGGAGTCAGGCGCATCGGGAGGAACCGGCGCCCTGGCGGCGCAGCCCCGCCTGATCCCGCAGACGCTTCATCTCCCGGCCGGCGTGGTGACGCGATTGATCGACCAACTGCCGTTACTGGTGAAGATGGGGCTGGAGTGCGAACCGTTCGGCCGGGACGCCGTGATGATCCGTTCCACGCCCGCCTTCCTGGCCGGCGCGCCGTTGGAGCCGTTTCTGACCGATCTCGCGGAGGAGTGGCTGGAGCAGGAACGGGAGTCGCCCGGCCCGGATACCCGAAGACTCGTCTATGCCATTGCCGCAACGATGGCCTGCCACGGCGCGATCAAGGCCAATCAACTGTTGAGCCGGGAGGAGATGCGGGACCTCCTGACCCGCCTGCAACACCGGCCGTTGGCGCCCACCTGTCCGCACGGCCGTCCGCTGCGCGTGAGCTTCGATCGCGCGCATCTGGAAAAACTCTTTCACCGCGGGTAAGCTGATCCCCCCCATGACCGACTGGCGACCGCTGCTGTGTCTCGTGGGGCCGACGGCCTCGGGCAAGAGCGCGGCCGCCTACCATCTGGCCCGTCGCTGGCGCAGCGAGATTGTGGCGGCCGACTCGCGGCAGCTCTATCGCGGCATGGCGATCGGCACTGATCAGCCGCCGCCGGACTGGCAGCGCGACGTGGTCCATCATCTGGTCGGCGTTGCGCCGCCGGACGAAGCGTGGAACGCCGGCCGCTTTTGCCGCGCCGCGGAGCCGATCCTCGCGCGGCTGCACCAGGCCGGCCGGATCCCCGTCGTCGTCGGGGGCACGGGCCTCTATCTGCGGGCGCTGCTTTACGGATTGATGGCCGCCCCGCCGTCGGACCCGGCGCTGCGCGGCGAGTTGTTGGAGCAGATGCGCCTGGAGGGCGCGGTCTCGCTGCATGAACGGTTGCGGGCCGTTGATCCGGTCTCCGCCGGCTCGATTTCAGCGGGCGACGGCCAGAAATTGATCCGGGCGCTGGAGATTTACCTTTTGACCGGCCGGTCCCGGTCGGCGTGGCAGGCCGAACACGGGTTTGGCGCGCCCCGGTATGATCATCTGATGATCGGTCTGCGTTTGCCCCGTCCCGTGCTGTACAAGCGGATTGAAGCCCGGGTCGGCGAGATGGTCCGGCGCGGCCTGGTGGAGGAGGCGCGGCGGTTGTGGGAGGCCGGCTGCGATGAGCGCCACAACGCGATGCGCGGGCTCGGCTATCGGCAATTGCTGCGGACCTTCCGCGGCGAGTGGTCGATGGAGATGGCCATCGACGCGACGATCCGGGAAACCAAACGGTATGCCAAACGGCAGCTGACGTGGTTCCGCCATCAGGACGGCGTGCGCTGGATGGATCTGACCGGCGACGAATCCGCCGAGGCGGTGGCGGAGCGGCTGCATCGGATCGCCGCGCAGGAGTGGGGGGCGAAGGCCCCGTGTGCTATAATGGCGGAGTTTTTCTCACAGGAGTCGCAGCATGCCCACATCGCGTCGTCGCACTAAACGCCCGGCGAAGTCCGCAGCGCGGGCCACGGGATCACCCGGCCCCGGCGGCGCGCCGGCCGCCACAATCGGCGTCATCGGCGGGAGCGGCCTCTACCAGATCGAAAGCCTTCGACAGCTTCGGGAAGTCCGCGTGCGCACGCCGTTCGGCGCGCCATCCGACGCCTACCTCGTCGGGGAACTGAGCGGCATCCGGGTGGCGTTTCTCGCCCGCCACGGCCGGGGCCACCGGCTTATGCCGTCCGAGATCAATTATCGCGCCAATCTCTTCGGCTTGAAGCTGCTGGGCGTCCGGCAGGTGATTTCCATCAGCGCGGTCGGCAGCATGAAGGAGGCCCGCCATCCGGGCGAAGTGGTGATTCCCGATCAATTCATCGATCTGACCAAACAGCGAATCAGCACCTTTCTGGGCGACGGCGTCGTCGGCCACGTCGGGTTCGGCGGTTGGAGGAGGCCGGCCGGCGGATCGGCGCCACGGTCCACCGCGGCGGCACCTACGTCTGCATGGAAGGACCGCAATTTTCCACCCGGGCGGAGTCGGATCTCTACCGGTCCTGGGGCGTCGACGTGATCGGGATGACGAACGCCACGGAGGCCAAGCTCGCGCGCGAGGCGCAGCTCTGCTATGCCACCGTCGCGTTGATCACCGATTACGACTGCTGGCATCAAACGGCGGAGCCGGTCACGGTGGAGGCGATTCTCCATCTGCTGCATCGCAACGCCGAACTGGCCAAACGGCTGATCGCGGAGGCGGTGCCCAAGGTGCCGGACGTGCGCGGCTGTTCGTGCGGCACGGCCCTGCGCGATGCGATCGTCACCCCGCCGGATGCGATGACGGCGGAGGCCAAACGGCGTCTGGCCGTGCTCCAGCGGTGATTGACATGACCATATTGAGGCGGCTTGGCGTGGCGGTGGCGATCGGGATGGCGGCGTGGGGCTGTGCGGTCACGTTGCCCCCGCAGGTGACCATCGAGCACCAGCAGCGCTACGTCGTGCCGTCATTTTACCGGGAGGCGGTGGGCATCGGGGGCGTGGCGGTGCTGCCCTTTCTCGGCGGCGTGGGCCCCGAAGGCATTCGCAACGACGCCGCATTCGAACTGGCCCAGGCCTACCGCCGGGCGTTTCCCCGCGCCACGGTCATCACGAGGGAGGAGTTGCTGCGGACGCTCAAGCCGAACGGGCTGGACAAGGCGGTCGCGCGGCTGGTGACCGGGTATGAGGCGACGCAGAAACTGGATCCGACGGTGCTGCTGCGACTGCAGCAGGACGTGTCGGTCCGGTATCTGGCCTATGGACGGCTGGAGCGGTTTTCAGAGCGGGATGCGGACGGCATGCGCAAGAAAGAGGTGGAGTTGTACACCGAATTGTGGGATCTGACGTGCCGGCAGGTGGTCTGGGCCGGCAGCAGCAGTCATCGGGTGGCGGATTCGCTGCAACAGGCCGCCACGCCGATGGGGGACCTGTTCGTCGGCGTGGCCACGGACGCGGTGGCTGATGTCGGCCCCTCGATCGGCAAAAAGGCGGCGGCTGCGCCGTCCTGTTAAACGCGAAGGGGAGCCGGCATGGGCGTGTTGATTGTGGGGTCGGTGGCGCTGGATTCGGTGCGCACGCCGTTCGGGGAGGTGGAGGAGGTGCTGGGCGGCTCGGCCACGTACGGCTCGATTGCGGCCAGCTATTTTACCGACGTCGATCTGGTGGCGGTGGTGGGGGAGGATTTCCCCGAGCCGCATCGCGAGTTTCTGCGCCGCCGCAACATCAACGTGGACGGGCTGGTCACCAAGCCCGGGCGAACCTTCCGCTGGAAGGGCGAGTACGGCTTTCAATTGAACGAAGCCAAGACCCTTCGCACCGAGCTCAATGTGCTCGAAACGTTCCAACCGACGCTGCCGGCGTCGTATCGGCAGGCCGAGGTGGTCTTTCTGGCCAACATTGATCCCGAACTGCAACTGCACGTGCTCCGCCAGGTTGAGCGGCCCCGGCTGGTCGCCGCCGATACGATGAATTTCTGGATCGACGGCAAGCGGGAGGCCCTGCTGCGCGTGTTGAAGGAGATCGACCTGTTGATGATCAACGACGGCGAAGCGCGCTCGCTGGCCAAGGAGGTCAACCTCGTCAAGGCGGCCCAGTGGATTCTGGGGTGCGGCCCCAAGGGGCTCATCATCAAGCGGGGCGAGTACGGCGCCATGATGTTCAACGCCCACCGGGTGTTCATCGCGCCGGCCTATCCGCTGGAAAGCGTCTTCGATCCCACGGGAGCGGGCGACAGTTTTGCCGGCGGGCTGCTGGGCTATCTGGCGCAAAGTGACGACCTGTCGGACGCCACCCTGCGCCGGGCCGTCATCTATGGCAGCGCCATGGCGTCATTCGCCGTCGAGGCGTTCAGCGTCGACCGGTTGAAGGATGTGACGGAGGAGGCCTTGCAGACGCGCGTGCGGGAATTCAAGGCGATGACCGCCTTTGAGGAGATTGTGCCATGATCGATCGGCGGGCGCTTGTTCGAGGGACGGGGCGGTGGGCGTGCGGGGCGGCGATGTTGCTCCTGGCCGGATGCGCCAGCGTGAGCGCCGAGCAGCAAAAACAGTCGCTCGCGCATTATCAGCTGGGCTCATCGCATCTGGGCGAAAACCGCCTGCAGGAGGCCTTTGTCGAGTTTCAACAGGCGGTGGAACTGGATCCGAACAACCGGGATGCGCAATATGCCCTGGGCCACATCTATTATCAACAGAGCCGGTATGATGAGGCCGTCAAACGGTTTCAGATCGTGCTCCGCCTGAAACGAGACGATTCGGAGGCCCTCAATTATCTGGGCAAGGTCTACGAGCAGCAGGGCAAGGAGGCGGAGGCGATCAAGGCCTATCAGCAGGCGTTGAGCAACCCGCTCTACATCACGCCCGAAATCCCGCATACCAATCTCGGTCTGCTCTACGTCAAGCAAAAGCGGACGACCGACGCCATTCGAGAATTTCGAGAGGCGATGAAGATCAATCCCCGGTATCCGGTGTCCTACTATGAGTTGGGAAAACTCTATCTGGAGCTTGGGATGACGGAAGAGGCCGTCTCGGTCTACAAGGAGCTGGTCGGCCGCTATCCCGACCTGCCGGAAGCCAATTACCAGCTGGGATTATCCTATGCCAGAAGCGGCGCCAAGCAGTCCGCCCTGACCTATTTTGAGAAGGTGATTCAACAGGTGCCGGACAGCGCCATCGCGGTTGAGGCCAAACAGCAGGTCAACAAGCTCAAATGAGCAGGCATCAATGGCCCGGTCCGAATGTTGACAATCGACGCTGGTTTGGTAAGATAAGCCCAACCTTGGGGATGAGTCGCTTGTCATGGGTGAGTTCGGTCAGCTTCTTCGCCAGCTTCGGGAGACGCACGGTGACACCGTTCAGTCCGTTACTCAGACGACCCGGGTTCCTGTTCGGCATCTTCTTGCCTTAGAATCAGAACAATTTCAATCACTTCCAAGCGACGCCTCCGCCAGGGGATTCATCCGGCTGCTGGCCAAGCATTACCGGACTGATGAGCAGGACCTGTTGCGCCGCTATGAGCAGGCGGTGACCCCCGTCAGCGCCGTGCCGCAGCCGTTGCCGCTGGCCCAGACCAATGTCACCATCCGCCAGGTCCAATCGGGGCGGCGCCATACCGGGTTGGTTGTGGGTTTGGGAGTGATCGTTGCCATCATTCTGCTGCTTGGCTGGTTGCGCGGAGCGCAGGAACCCATGGGGGTGATGACGGCCTCCTCGGCGCCGGCCGCTCGCAGCGCGGCGAAGAGCGAGAAGAACACGGCGGCTCGCGTGACCCAGGAGACGCCGCGTCCGGCCGAGGAAGAGAAGGTGGCGGCCTCCCCTGCGCCGAGTGCGCCGTTGAAGCCCGTATCGGTTCCCGCGGTTGCAGTGCCACCGGTGAGTGTGGACAAACCCGCCCCCGCGCCCGAGCACCCTCCCTTCCGTCTGGAGATCGAGGCCCATGAGCAGAGCTGGATCCAGGCCGCGCTGGATGGGGGGGAGATGAAAGAAGCCTTGCTGCAACCGGGTGAACGGCTGACCTGGACGGCGACCGAGCAGATGGAATTGACCCTGGG
>JACQCE010000102.1 GCA_016201765.1 Nitrospirota bacterium | reverse complement strand
GGAATTGTGCCATATAGGGCACAAGCTGTCAAGGAGGTGCCGGCTTGGGCCGTTGTTGAAGAGCGTCGACGCCTTGTATACAATAAGCCGATTCCCTTACCGAGGATATGATGAGTACTCTGGCCGAATTACGGCGCAAAATCGACGCGATTGATGAGCGGTTGCTGAAGCTCCTCAATCAGCGGGCGAAGATTGTCCGGCAGATCGGCCGGTTGAAGGCCGACAAGCAGGTCCAGTTTCACGCCCCGCAGCGGGAGCGGGAGATCTACGACCGGCTGGAGCGGCTGAACAAGGAGCTGGGCGCCAGTTTCCCTCAAGAGGGGGTGGCGCTGGTGTTTCGGGAAATTATCTCCGCGTCGCGCGCGCTGGAGGCGCCGTTGCAGGTCGCCTACCTCGGGCCGCCGGCCACGTTCACCCACATGGCCTGCATGCAGCATTTCGGCCTGTCGACGGGCTATGTGCCGGTCGGGAGCATCAAGGAGGTCTTCAACGAGGTGGAGCGGGGGCGGGCCCAGTACGGCGTCGTGCCGATCGAGAATTCCACCGAAGGGGTCGTCAACCACACGATCGACATGTTCATCGATTCGTCGTTGAAGATTTCCGGCGAGGTGCTGCAGGAAGTCTCGCATAATCTGCTCTCACAGAAGGGCAAGATGGAGGGGATCAAGCGGGTCTATTCCCACCCGCACGCCATCGCCCAATGCCGCGTCTGGCTGGAGGAGAATCTGCCCGGCGTGCCCACGCGCGAGGTCTACAGCACGGCCCGGGCGGCCGAGCTTTGCAAGGACGATCCGACGGCGGCGGCCATCGCGTCGGAACTGGCCGCGCGGTTGTACGGGTTGCAGGTGGTGAAGAAGCGGATCGAGGACAACCCCAACAACTTTACCCGGTTTCTGGTGATCGGCCAGTCATCGAGCCAGCAGGGGGACCGGCAGTCGACGCTCCGGAGCGGCCACGACAAGACGTCGTTGATGTTCTCGATCAAGGACCGCGTCGGCGCGCTCTACGACATGCTGCGGATTTTCGCCGAGCATGGGATCAACCTGACCAAGATCGAGTCGAGACCGTCGAAGAAAAAAGCGTGGGAGTATGTCTTTTTCGTCGATCTGGAAGGGCACACGGACGACGAGGCCGTCGGCCGGGCGCTCGATGCGCTCAAGGGGCAGTGTCTGTTTCTCAAAATCCTCGGTTCGTACCCCGCGGCGAAACGGTGATTTGATGGCGCCCATTCGTTTCTGGCCCGATATTCTCTCCGTGGCCTCGTACACTCCCGGCAAACCGATCGAGGAGCTGGAGCGGGAGCTGGGGATCACGGAGGCGATCAAACTCGCGTCCAACGAGAATCCGCTGGGGCCGTCGCCCAAGGCGGTGGAGGCGCTGCGCCAGGCAATCACCGGCGTGCATCGTTATCCCGAAGGGCGGGGCACGGCGCTCCGCGCCAGGCTGGCCGATCGATTCAAAGTCTCGCCGGACGAGGTGATCCTCGGCAACGGCTCCAACGAGATTATCGAGCTGCTGGTGCGAGGGTTTGTGACGGCCGGTGATGAAGCCGTGATGGCCGATCTGACCTTCAGCCTCTATCCGTTGATGGTGACCGTGGCGCGGGGCACGCCCGTGAAGGTGCCGCTCAAAGACGGCCGGCATGATTTAACGGCGATGGCTTCAGCCGTGACGCCGAAAACCCGGTTGATCTTTGTCTGCAACCCGAACAATCCGACGGGGACGATGGTCAATGCGGCGGAATTGACCCGGTTCCTCGCGGCGCTGCCGGAGTCGGTGGTCGTCGTGATCGATGAAGCCTATGTCGACTACGTCACGGCGCCCGATTTTCCCCGCAGCATCGAGTTGCGACTTTCCGGTTCACCCGTGATCGTTCTGAGGACCTTCTCGAAGCTGCACGGGTTGGCCGGCCTGCGGATCGGCTACGGGATCGCCCGGCGGGAGGTGATCGCCTACCTCGACCGGATCCATCAGCCGTTCAACACCAATCAGCTCGCGCAGATCGCCGCGCTTGCCGCCCTGGAGGACGATCAGCACCTGGCCGCCAGCCGGCGGGTGAACGACGAGGGCAAGGTGTTTCTTCAGCAGCTCTTTGCCGAATTAAAGTGGCCGGTCTATCCGACCCAGGCCAATTTTCTCTATGTCGAAACCGGACGTGACGCAAAAGCGCTGTATGAGTCATTGCTGCGCCAGGGCGTGATCGTCCGCCACATTGAAGGGAGCCGGTTGCGGATTACCGTCGGCCGGCCGGAGGAGAACCAGCGGTTTGCGGAGGCGTTAAGGGCAGTGTTGAGTGGATAGTGAATAGTGGAAAGTGGAGAGTGGAGAGTCAAAAGTGACGAGTGACGAGTGACGAGTGACGAGAAGAAGATGAATGAGAAGATGAACAGATTCTTGTGGCTTGCTCATGAGTGTTCATTCGACATTAAAATTTCGCTCTGTCAACGGAGGTAGTCGATGATTATCGTCTTGAAGCATGGCGCAACGAAAGCAGAGATCGATCACGTGGTGCAGAAGATCAAGGAGCACGGCCTGACGCCGCATGTCTCGGAGGGGAAGGAGCGGACGATCATCGGCGTCATCGGCGACGACCGGGTCATTGAAAATCTCCCGCTGTCGATTTTTCCCGGCGTCGACAAGGTGATGCCGATCCTCTCGCCTTACAAGCTCGTCAGCCGGGAATTCAAAAGCGAGGACTCGCTGGTGGCGGTCGGGCCGGCGAGCGCCGGGGTCAAGATCGGCGGGAAGCGGCTGCACGTGATGGCCGGCCCCTGCGCGGTGGAAAGTCTGGAGCGGTTGATGACCGTGGCCGAGGCGGTCAAGGCCTCCGGCGCGACCATTCTACGTGGCGGCGCCTTCAAGCCGCGCACCTCGCCCCATACGTTTCAGGGGCTCGGCGCCGAAGGACTCGAGCATCTGGTCGAGGCGCGGAAAAAGACCGGCCTGCCGATCGTGACCGAGGTGGTCGATACGCGGGACGTCGAACTGGTGGCCCGTCAGGCCGACATTCTGCAGATCGGCACGCGCAACATGCAAAATTTTCAGTTGTTGATCGAGGTGGGGCAGACGGACAAGCCGGTGATGCTCAAGCGCGGCCTGTCGGCGACCATCAAGGAGTTTTTGCTCGCGGCCGAATATATCATGAAAGGCGGCAATCAGCGGGTGATCCTCTGCGAGCGGGGCATCCGGACGTTTGAAACCCAGACCCGCAACACGCTCGATCTGGCGGCGGTGCCCGTCCTCAAATCGCTCAGCCACCTGCCGGTGATCGTCGATCCCAGCCACGCGACCGGCAAATGGGAACTGGTGGCGCCCATGGCGAAAGCCGCCATCGCCGCGGGGGCCGACGGCCTGATGATCGAGGTGCACGCCAATCCCGAAGAGGCCCTGTCCGATGGCGAGGAATCGCTCAAGCCGCCCAAGTTCCACGCGATGATGCAGGAATTGAGAAAGATCGCCGCGGCTGTGGGGAGAGAGTTGTAGGGGCAGTGG
This sequence comes from Nitrospirota bacterium, assembly GCA_016201765.1. Lineage (GTDB taxonomy): Bacteria > Nitrospirota > Nitrospiria > JACQCE01 > JACQCE01 > JACQCE01. The sequence continues at coordinate 2,350 of JACQCE010000102.1, read as the reverse complement.
ATAGTGAAGAGTGACAAGTGATGAGTGGAGAGTGAAGAGTTGTGAGTGAAAAGCTAAAGAGAACGAAACGGCAGCATCGTCCTGTTCGTAAGACTCGTCGTTTTTCCACTCGTCCCTCGCCACTCGTCACTCGGCTTTTCACCCGAATGGCCCTCATCGGTGTCGGGCTCATCGGCGGCTCGCTGGGGCTGGCGGTCAAACGGAAGCGGCTGGCCGGCGAGATTGTCGGCTACGCGCCGGACCAGGCCGCGCTCAAGCGCGCCGTTCAACGGGGCGCCATTGATCGAGCCGCGAGGACGGCGGCCGAGGCGGTGCGGGAGGCTGATCTGGTCGTTCTGGCCACGCCGGTCGGCGCGTTTCCGGCGCTGGTGAAGGAGTGCGCGTCGTCGTTCAAACCGGGAACCATCCTGACCGACGTCGGCAGTGTGAAAGGGGCGCTGGTCGGCCGGATCGAAGCCATGCTGCCGCCGCACGTCACCTATCTCTCGGCCCATCCGCTGGCCGGAGGCGAGCAGTCCGGCATCGAGGCGGCGTCACCCACGCTCTTCGACGGCTGCCGCTGTCTCATCACGCCGGGCGGGCCCGTCCGCGCCGAGGCGCTCAAGCAACTGACCCGTTTCTGGGAGGGCGTCGGCTCGACGGTGAGCACGCTCGACCCGTTTGAGCATGACCGCTATCTGGCGCTCGTCAGCCACCTGCCCCATCTGGTCGCCTATGCCTTGGTGCAGTGCGCGATGGATGCGGCCAAAGAGGCGCCGGATTTGCTCGGCTTCTCGGCCGGGGGCTTTCGGGATTTCACCCGGATCGCCGCCAGCTCGCCCGAGATGTGGCGGGATATTTGTCTCGAAAATCGAGCGGAGATCCTCCGCGCGTTGACGCGCTATCAGTCCACGCTCGAGTGCTACCGCCGGCTGATCGAATCCGGCGACGGCGCGGCACTGGAGACGGCCTTCCGCAACGCCCGCCGGGTCAGGGAATCGTTGCGGTGATTGTAGTCGAAAATGGGGTCAGAGAACATTTTTCTCGATGAAAATTTGATGGATGTTAAAAATGTTCTCTGACCCCATTTTTCAGAGGTTTCAATGAGCCGGCTCATCATCCGTCCCACGGCCCGGTTGAAGGGCGAGGTTTCCGTTCCCGGCGACAAGTCGATCACCCACCGGGCAATTCTGCTGGGGTGCCTGGCCGACGGCCCGACGACCATCCGCGGCTATCTGCCGGCGGACGATTGTTTACGCAGCCTTGCCGCGGTCGAGGCGCTCGGCGTCACGGTCGTGCGTGATGCCGGTCCCCCGTTGCAGCTTCGAATCGAAGGGAAGGGTGTGGCATCGCTGCGGGAACCGGTGTCGCTCCTCGATCTGGGCAATTCCGGCACCAGTCTGCGGCTCCTGACCGGCCTGCTGGCCGGCCAGCCGTTCGTCACCGTGCTCACCGGTGACGCCTCGCTGCGGCGCCGGCCGATGCGGCGGGTGATCGAACCGCTCACGCGCATGGGCGCCGACATCTTTGCCTGGGGCGGCGGGGAACGGGCGCCGGTGGTGGTGCAGGGGAAGCGGCCGTTGAGAGCAATTGATGTGACATTGCCTGTCGCCAGCGCGCAGTTGAAATCGGCCCTGCTGCTGGCGGCATTGTCGGCTGAAGGCACGACGCGGATCACGGAACCGGCCCGTTCGCGCGATCACACCGAACGGATGCTGCCGCAATTCGGCGCCACCGTCACCGCGGAGCCGCACGGCGTCTCGCTCACCGGTCCGCAGCAATTGCGCGGGACCACGATCGACGTCCCCGCCGATCTCTCCTCGGCGGCGTTTCTGCTCGTGGCGGGGACGATCGTCGGGGTATCGGCAACCGGCGCCTCCGGCGGAGAGGTTCGTCTGCCCGCCGTCGGGGTGAATCCCACCAGGACGGGCCTGTTGGAATTGCTGGCCGCCATGGGCGCCAAGATCGAAACGGAGAAGGCCCGCGAGGTGTCGGGCGAGCCGGTGGCCGATCTGACCGTCCGCCCGGCCGCTCTGCGCGGCGTCACGGCGGCCGGCGACCAGATCGTGGCGATGATCGATGAATTTCCGATTTTCTGTGTCGCCGCGGCGTTGGCCCGGGGCGAAACAGTGGTGCGGGACGCGCAGGAATTGCGGGTCAAGGAGAGCGACCGGATCGCCGTCATGGCGGCGGAATTGCGGAAATTAGGCGCCGGCATCGATGAATTGCCGGACGGCGTGCGGATTGCGGGCGGCGCGCGGCTCAAGGGCGCGGTCTGCGACAGCCACGGCGATCATCGGATCGCCATGGCGCTGGCCGTGGCGGGTTTGGTCGCCGAGGGCGAAACGGTCATCAATGATGTCCAGTGCAT
>JACQCE010000115.1 GCA_016201765.1 Nitrospirota bacterium | reverse complement strand
GCAGCTCGCGCAGCGTTTTCAGATAGGCGACCGCCTCATCGATCGAATGCAGGTCCGGCTCGCTGACGATCTCCAGCAGCGGGACACCGGCGCGGTTCAGATCGACGTGGCTCGCCTCGGCGATGCCCTCGTGCAGATTTTTGCCGGCGTCCTCCTCCAGATGAATCCGCCGGATCCGCACCCGTTTGGTCGCGCCATTCACCGTGATATCGAGCACCCCGTGCTGGCAGATCGGCAGCTCGTACTGCGAAATCTGATAGCCCTTGGGCAGATCGGGGTAAAAATAGTTTTTGCGGGCGAACCGGCTGAAGGGCGTGATCGAGCAGCCGGTCGCCAGACCGGCCGTCACCCCCATCTCGACCGCGCGGCGGTTCAACACCGGCAGCACGCCCGGCAGGCCCGCGCAGACGGGACAAACCTGGCTGTTCGGCGGCGCGCCGAACGCGGTGCTGCAGCCGCAGAAGAGCTTCGACTTCGTCGACAACTGGCAATGCACTTCCATGCCGACGACGGGCTCGTATTTCATGGGTAAAGGGTCCGGAGGCATGGGTCAAGGGTCAAGGGGCCAGTGAAAAGAATTTCATTCAATTCGCTCTTCCTCATTCGACGCTCACATTTGATTCCATTCGCACAAAACACTCGCTCACTGAAAAAAGGGGACAGGCTACTTTTTCTCATTGAATCTGGTCCGGCTGATGGAAAAGTAGCCTGTCCCCTTTTTCATCCCCATCGCCGTACACTTGTCTCTTAATCCGCTGTTTCTCCACTAATCCTTAATCCGCTCTTGCTTTTCTAATCCGCCTTCACTCGCCACTCGCCACTTGTCACTCGTCACTCGTCACTCGTCACTTCACTACCGCCCTTTTCTTATGCCACTCCGTCTCCTGTTCGTAGGCATACGCCGTGCGCAGGAGCGTCGATTCATCGAACGGTTTACCCAACAGTTGCAGACCGACCGGCAGGCCGGCCCGCGTCAGACCACAGGGCATCGACAGGGCGGGGATGCCGGCCAGATTGACCGAGATCGTGAAAATATCGGACAGATACATCTGCAAGGGATCGTCCGCTTTTTCGCCGATCCGGAAGGCCGGCGTGGGCGTCGTCGGCGTCACAATCACATCGACGTCGGCGAAGGCGGCGTCAAAATCACGCCGCAACAGGGTTCTCACCTGCTGGGCCTTCTGATAGTAGGCGTTATAGTAGCCCGCGCTCAGCGCGTAGGTGCCCAGCATGATCCGGCGTTTGACCTCGGGGCCGAAGCCCTCCGCGCGGCTGCGGGCGTAGAGCTCGGCCAGCGTTGAGGCGCGCGCGGTCCGGTAGCCGTACTTGACCCCGTCGTAGCGGGCAAGGTTCGAGCTCGCTTCAGCCGTCGCCACCAGATAATAGGTCGCCACCGCGTACCGGGTGTGCGGCAGCGAGATTTCCTTCACGGTCAGCCCCATCTTTTCGTAGACGCGAATGGCCTCGCGGACGGCCTGCTCGACCTCCGGGTCCATCCCCTCGACGAAATATTCCTTCGGCACGCCGAGGCGCAGGCCGGCCACCGGTTGCCGCAGCGCGGCGCGGTAATCGGGCACGTCGACCGACGCCGAGGTGGAATCGCGGCGATCGAGCCCTGCGATCGCCTGCAACAGCAGGGCGGAATCGGTCACATCCTTCGTCAACGGACCGATCTGATCGAGCGAGGAGGCGAACGCGATCAGCCCGTAGCGGGAAACGCGGCCATAGGTGGGCTTGAGTCCCACGAGGCCGCAGAGCGCCGCCGGCTGCCGGATCGAGCCGCCGGTGTCGGAGCCGAGCGCCGCCGCCGCGCAGCCGGCCGCCACCGCCGCGGCCGAGCCGCCGCTGGAGCCGCCGGGAATGCGGGTCGTGTCCCACGGATTTTTCGTGACGGTCACCGAGGAATTCTCTGTCGACGACCCCATGGCGAACTCATCCATGTTGGTCTTGCCGACCATCGCCATGCCGAGTCGTTCGAGCCGGTCAACGACCGTGGCGTTGTAGGGCGGGACAAACCCGGTCAGGATTTTTGAAGCGCAGGTGGTGGCCACGCCTTTCGTGCAGAGGTTGTCCTTGATCGCGATCGGCAGTCCGGCCAGAGGCGGGAGCGTGGCGCCCGCCTGCCGTTCCCGGTCCGCGCGCGCCGCGGCCGCTTCGGCGCGCTCCCGCGTCAGGGTCACATAGGCGCGCACCTTCGGTTCGACCGCAGCGATCCGGTCGTAGATCGCCCGCATCACCTCCGCCGCGCTGAACGCCCGCCGCGTGATGCCGTCGTGCATCTCATGCAGCGTCAATTCATGGAGCGCTTGACCCGTCGGCTTGCCCATGCCTGATTCCTTACTCATCACTTGTCACTCGTCACTTGTCACTCTTCGGTTTGATCTTGTTCTTCCCATCCACCAGGACAATCGTCGGCTTGTACCGCTTTAACTCCTCTTCGTTGTACATCTCATAGCAGAAAATGACGATCCGGTCGCCGATCTTCCCCTTGTGCGCCGCCGGCCCGTTCAGACAGATGGTGCCGGAGCCGGCCGCGCCGGTGATCACGTAGGTTTCAAACCGTTCGCCGTTGTTCAGATTGGAGACCATCACCTGCTCATAGGGCAGCATCCCCGCCGCCTTGAGCAATTGCTCATCAATGGTCAGGCTGCCCTCATAGTTGATATTGGCGTCGGTCACCGTCGCCCGGTGGATCTTCGATCGGAGCATCACCCGCAGCATAAATCCTCCCTACCCTCCCTCGGCAATGATCTTCGGCACGCGGAAGAACTCGTCCGTCCGGTCCGGCGCGTTGCCCAGCACCGCCTCCCGGCCCGGCGACGGCTCCACCTCATCGTCGCGCCAGACGTTGGCCATCGGCACGACGTGCGCGGTCGGCTCGATCTGGCTGGTATCCAGCTCGTTGAGCGTCTGAATGTAGTCGAGGATCCGGCTCAACTGCCGGCCGAAGCGCGCCGTCTCGGCATCATCAAGCGCCAGCCGCGCCAGCGTTGCCACGTGTCGCACGTCATCTTGACTCAGTGCCATGGTGTCCGATGCCCCTTCACGTCAACCGCGCTAGGCCTGTTCCAGCCGGGCCTGTTGCACCAGCAATTTTTTGATCCCGACGCTGGCGAAATGGACGACTACCTTCTGCCGCTCGCCCCGTCCTTCGCTCAGCTTGACGGTTCCCATCCCCCACAGGGGATGGCGCACGCGCGCCCCCGCCCTGAGCGCGGCCACCCCGTCGATCTCAGCCGGCACATCGGGCGCATCCACATGAGCCGGTTCCATCGTTGGAGCGGTCCAGTCATGATCCGAATGGCCGACCGATTGATCCCCGGCCACGGCACCCGATACCGCAACACCTTCGAAGACCGACTCGAACAGCTCCGCCGGCACCTCATCCAAAAACCGGGACGGCGCGTTCCATTGCACCGAGCCGTACAACCGCCGCATCTCGGTATGAATCAGATAGAGCCGCTGTTTGGCCCGGGTCATTCCGACGTAGCAGAGGCGCCG
>JACQCE010000092.1 GCA_016201765.1 Nitrospirota bacterium | reverse complement strand
GACGAAGGCCGCCGATCACCGCTGTTGCAGGGCTTTCCGCCTGAATTGTCCGTGTTTCACTGGCACGGAGACACATTTGATCTGCCGGCAAAGAGCGCGCCCCTGATGACGAGCGCGGGCTGCATGAATCAGGCCTTCAGCTACGGCGATCGGGTGATCGGCCTGCAATGCCATCTTGAGGTCACGCCGGCCGGCGTGAATGCGCTGATCGATCATTGTGGTCACGAGCTGGGCGGCGGAGAATTGGCGCGGGGGCCCTTCATTCAGACCGCCGGACAGTTGCGCGCGGCGCCAGACCGGTTTTCCCCGATGCACGCGCGGATGGCCGCCCTGCTCGACCGGCTGTGGGAAACGACGCCATGACCGGGCGGCGGCGATGGCTGCGGCCCGTGCTGGCCGGCTGGCTCCTGGCCGGCCTGTGGCTAGCCGGCGATTCGGCGGAGCATCGCGGCATCGCCGCCCCGGCTCCGCCCTCAACCGCCTCTTCAACCTCCGATATCGAGATCGCCACGTTTGCCGGCGGCTGCTTCTGGTGCGTGGAGAGCGACTTTGACAAGATCGCCGGCGTCACCGCCACCATCTCGGGCTTTACCGGCGGTCACGTGAAAAACCCGACCTACAAAGAGGTCTCGGCCGGCGGCACCGGCCACGCCGAGGCGGTGGAAATCCATTTCGATCCTGCCAGGGTCAGCTATGCCCGATTGCTCGACGTCTTCTGGCACAGCATCGATCCGACCGTGAAGGATCAGCAGTTCTGCGACGTCGGCAACCAGTACCGGACGGCGATCTTCTATCACACTGACGAGCAGAAACGGCTGGCGGAAGAATCAAAAGCCGCGCTCGAACGGTCGAAACCGTTCAAGGAGCCGATCGTCACCGAGATTACGGCCGCAGCGGCGTTTTATCCCGCGGAGGAATATCACCAGAATTTTTACAAAAAAGAGTCCGTCCGCTATCATTTTTACCGGTACAATTGCGGCCGCGATCAGCGGTTGGAGCAGTTGTGGGGGAGCAAGTAAAAAATCCGGCCGTCGAAACCCGTAGAATATTCATCGGTTAAACCCCCTCCCCTCTTTTTACCGTCCCAGCGCTTGACAGTTTCGGTTCTCCTGCTACGGTGGTAGGCCTAACGCTGATTCACCCATCAAGCCGTGGGGGCGCGGCTGACCGTGACCGGAGGACTGTGCCATGGTACCCGTGCCGCTGCAAGAAATTGTGGACTTTCTGTTGACCCCCATTGCGTGGCTCCCCGGCATGCAATGGGAGCTGCTCAATTTCTTCATCTATTCCGAGTCGCCCCAGGCCATGGCCGCGAAATATCTGCTCCTGCTCTTCCCAGCCCTGCTAGGGCTGGGCGCGATCTGGTGCACGCAGCTGTCGCTCTATACCCTGCCGTTTCGCTCCAGGCGCATCGAGTTTCTGAAAGCGCTTCTGATCGCCTGGTGGGACACCGGCCGGGCCGTCTGGCTCTACTGGGTCGGCCTGTTCCGCGTGGTGTTCGTGGCGGTCGGGTGGCTCCTGACGCTGATGCGCCTCATGTTCAAGCTCCTGGCCGAGATCGGCCGCCAGATCCTTATGGCGCCGTTCACGATCACCGGGAAGATGACCCAGAGCTACTTCCAACCGGGCGTGCCCTGGATCGCGTTTCTGCTGTTGCTGTTCTGGGGCGCGCTGGAAGCGGTGATCTTCACCTACACGCTCTACCCCACCATTTCCGAGGTGCTGGCCGATCTCGTGGGTGTGGAGGTGTCCCCGTACGCCGGCTCGTTCCTGTTCCTCTTCCTGCTGGTGCTGATCCTCGGCAGCTTTGCCTGCATCCAGGCGCTGATGGATGCAATCCAGCGCCGCGAATACAAATTCATCATCCAGATGGCGCTGGTCGAGTTGTTCGTGATGTTTTTCGAGGTGATGTTCCTGTATCGCGAGCTGGTGGACGCGATCACGCCGTGGATCGCGCAGCAGACGGGCGGGCAGGTCCGGATGGGGCTCACCTTCACGTTGACCGTGGCGACCTTCGGGTGGATCGGCATCCGGGGGATGACCTGGTTTCTCTTCGGACAGTTTGGGACGACACCGCTGCTGGCGTTTATCTCCCGCCGGCCTCTGCATCGAGTGGAGGTGCCGCAGACGGCCGCGGCCGCGGAGCAGGCCGCCTGGTGGCGGGCGCCCGTGCAGGATTTTAAACGCGAAGTCACCTGGCTGCATCAAAAGAGCGATGAGTTCCTCGATTATCTCTGCCTGCCCGTGCTCCACGTGCTGGCGGCCGCGATCAACTTCGCCATGATCCTGGTGGCCGCGTCGCCGGCCTTCAGCCTGCCGTTTAAGAGCCTGAAGGAGGTCATGGAAACGCGGGAATTGCTTTCCGGAATGCACATGCAACCAAAGAAGGTGGAGCCATGACCCGTCGATCCCTGATGCGCGCCGCCTGCGCCGCCGCGCTGCTCATGCTCTCGATGGCAGGCTCGGCGTGTTTGATGCAGCCCACGCACGACAAACCCCGCATGGCGCTCTTCATCGGGGTGGATGCCAGCGGGTCATTCGAGCGGTCGGGTTATTATGACGACGCGCTTTCCTTTCTGGCGCACTACCTCTACGGCCATTTGAACGAACTGGACGGGCTGAGCCGGCCCCGCGAGCTGTTTGTCGGTTCGGTCGGCGGGCGATCGGCCAATGAGCCGAAAGCGTTTCACCCGATCCACGATCTCGAGGGCAAGCAGATCCCGGAGATCCAGGCGGCCCTCAAGGAATGGTTCCCGCCGACCGACACGCTGACCGACTATAACGCGTTCTTTCAGGAGGTGGGCCGGATCTCGCAGGAGCGCAACCTGACCCTCGCCCCGATCACGGTTCTGATCGTCACCGACGGGGTTCCGGACGCGGCGCCGCAGCCGAAGAAAGCGGATCCCACAGCGCGCTATGCGCAGATCGATCTCGGTCCCATGGAGTATCTTTCCAAAAATCTGACCCTGCGCCTGACCTATGTCAACCCCAAGGTCGGCCAATACTGGCGGAAGGAGGTTCCCCGCCAGCGGGTGCGGCTCTGGACCGTCGACGCCGACGTGATGAAGGGTTGGCCCCAACAACTCGACCCGCAGGCCGAACCCGCGGCACAGCACCGATTGTGGAAGTGGATGCTGGACAATGTCGATTACCGTGTGCGTTCGCGGATGACCTAGATTGGTAGTGGGTCAGTTTGATGGATTCCACCGTGGCAAAAATGGGGACACGTCCCCATTTCCTCGTGCGACGCACGGCACGCAACGAAATTGGGACGTGTCCCTATTTGTGAGCCGGTCGCGGTGAAACTGACCCACTACCCCTAGATCCCGGCGCTTGACAGCTCTGCCGCGCGCCCGCCGGACGGCCGGTGCGCCGTGACTCGCCAGTTGCCCGCTGCTCCGAAATGAAGTAGGATTTGGCCATGGCGGAGCGCGTGCAAAACTTCATCAACGGCCGGTGGGTCGACAGCCGGTCGGGCCGCACATTTATCAGCCTGAACCCCGCCCATGCGGACGAGACGGTCGCCGTCGCACCCGATTCGACGATGACGGACGTCGACGACGCGGTCAAGGCCGCCCGCACCGCCCTGCCCGCCTGGTCGCACATGCCCGCCCCAAGGAGGGGCGAACTGCTCTTCAAGGTCGCCGAACTCCTGACCCGACGGAAAACCGCGCTGGGCAAGCTGGTCACCCGCGAGATGGGCAAGGTCCTTCCTGAAGCGCTGGGAGACGTGCAGGAAGCGATCGACATGGCCTACTACATGGCCGGCGAAGGGCGGCGGCTTTCCGGCGAAACCGTGCCCTCCGAACTGCCCAACAAGGACGCCAAGTCGGTCCGGGTGCCGATCGGCGTTTTCGGCTGCATCACGCCGTGGAATTTTCCGACGGCGATTCCGGCGTGGAAACTCTTTCCGGCCCTCGTGGCCGGCAACACGGTGGTGCTGAAACCCGCCGAGGAGACGCCGGCCTGTGCGACCAAGATGGTCGAGCTATTGGAAGAAGCGGGGCTGCCGCCGGGTGTGGTCAACCTGGTCCACGGCTTCGGCAAAACGGGCGAAGCGCTCGTCAACCATCCCGGGGTCGACGGCATTTCGTTCACCGGCTCGGCCGCCACGGGCCGCCGGGTCGAGGCGCTGGCCGCCGCAGCCCACAAGGCCTGTTCCACCGAGACGGGCGGGAAGAACGTCATCATCGTGATGGCCGACGCTGATCTCGATCTGGCGATCGACGGCGCGCTCTGGGGCGCGTTCGGCACGACCGGCCAGCGCTGCACCGCGGCCAGCCGGATCATCGTGCAGGCGCCGGCTTACGACTGGTTCCTCGCCCGCTTCACCAAGGCGGCCGGCCGGTTGAAACTCGGCGACGGGCTCAAGTCGTCCACACAAATGGGGCCGATCGTATCGAAGGCGCAGTATCAGCGCGTCCTCGACTATATCGCCACCGGCCGGAAGGAACGGGCCACGCTGCTGCGCGGCGGCCGGGCATATACGAAGGGCGAGTGCAAACAGGGCTATTTCATCGAGCCGACGATCTTTACCGATGTGACGCCGGCGATGAAAATTGCGCGCGAGGAGATTTTCGGCCCCGTCGTCTGCCTCTTCAAGGTCGAGACGCTGGACGAGGCGATCGGGCTGGCCAACGACACGGTCTACGGTCTGTCGGCGTCGATCTACACGCGCGACGTCAACGCCTCCGCCCGGGCCGAGCGGGAACTGGACACCGGCCTGGTCTACATCAACGCCTCGACCATCGGGGCGGAGATCCAACTCCCCTTCGGCGGCACGAAGGCGACCGGCAGCGGCCCGCGGGAGGCGGGCGGCCGCGGTGGGGCGCTCGATTTGTACACCAAATGGAAGGTGATTTACCGGGATTTTTCGGGCACGCTCCAGCGGGCCCAAATCGACAAAGAGTGACCAAAACACCTTGACAGGGTTGCCCCCCCTGCTATAGTTACATCGACAACTGAATCGCTCGCGGAAGGCCACCGAAAGGGCTACCCAGTTCGAAAGGCTGGGGCGCAAAGCCGTCGACCTACACCCGAAAGGGCATGGTGGGACGGCCGTCGAAGAGGCTTTCATTACCAGCCCTCGTCGATCGGTGACGGAGGGCTGTTGTGTTGAGGGATCGGAGCCTCCTGAGCGGGAATGCACTTCACACCACACGGGAGGAATTGTCATGATACCAATCGACTGGGGCAATATGGCGTTGGCCGTGGCCGCGCTGCTGGGTATGGTGGGACTGGCCGCAGTGTCCGGCATCTCCTTTCTGGCGAACAAACCGCCAAAGTACGAACCTCGGATGGATGAGCCCGCGCTGAAAGTCTTCTGGCCCGGGCGCGCCAGACACTAAAACAGGTAGGGCGGGCGGGTCTACGCCCGGCCCTTCCGGGTAACAGAACCGCCAGGGGTGGAGCTTCATCCGCCCCTGGCGGTTGTTATTTCAGTTGTCATTCCGCCGCACATCCGGTAGCATCAGCAGCCATGCACGAGTTGATTGTTCTGTGGTTCCAATGGCTCCATGACTGGGGCTATCTGGGCATTATCGTCCTGATGGCCATGGAGAGTTCGATTTTCCCCGTCCCGAGCGAACTGGTGATTCCCCCTGCGGCCTACTGGGCGGCCCAGGGGCGTTACGCGCTCTGGGGGGTGATCGCGGCCGGCACGGTCGGCAGCTATCTGGGCGCCGCAGCCACCTACTGGGCGGCGCGCTGGCTCGGACGGCCGCTGGTCGTGCGGTACGGCCGGTATCTGCTGGTCCCCGAGGCCAAACTGCTCAAGGCCGAGCGATGGCTCCAGCGATACGAGGCCGGCGGCGTCCTCTTCGCCCGGCTGTTCCCCGTGGTCCGCCACCTGATCGGCATCCCGGCCGGAATCGTCCGGATGAATTTTCGAACCTACAGCGTCATGACGATTCTCGGTTCCGCGCTCTGGTGCGCCGTGCTGGCCTGGTTCGGCACACACGTCCTGGGCGACCAGCCCCAGTTGCTGGACAATCCGGAACAGTTGATCCACACGCTCAAGGGGAAGCTGCTCTGGTTCGTCGGTCTGGTGCTGGCGCTGTGCGTGCTCTACATGGCCTATCTGCGATCGACCTCCCCTCCGGCCGGTTCGACGCCGCGCGCTTGATCTGATCGCGCCGGATCGACTATGATCGCTTTTCAATAAACAGCGCGGGCGAACAACATGGGCAAATACATCGAACACCTGTTTGAGTCATTCCTCTGGCGGAGCCGTTACATCGTGCTGACCGCCGTGGTGGCCAGCCTCATCTCCGCCGTCATTCTCTTCACGATCGCCACGCTGGACGTCTTCTCGCTTATCGTGTCGGTCATCCGGTATGCCGTCGGCATGCGCGTCGATGGAGTGAACGTGTACGACCAGTTTCACAGCGACGTCGTCAGTCACGTCATCGGCGCCGTCGATGATTATCTGCTCGCCACGGTGCTGTTTATCTTCGCCCTCGGGCTGTACGAACTGTTCATCAGCAAAATCGACCAGGCGGATGAAGACGGCCGTTACGGCTCGAAAATTTTGGTGATCAAAACACTCGACGACCTGAAAGACCGCCTGGCCAAGGTGATTTTGATGATCCTGATCGTCACCTTCTTTAAAAACGTCGTCCACACCTCGTTTGTAGAACCGATCAACATCCTCTATCTCGGCGGCGGCATCCTGCTCGTCGCCCTGGCCTTGTACTTCACCCATCGGTCCAGCCCCCACGAAGGAAAGTAGATGCCCCGGCGCACCCGGGGCACATTGAACAGGCCTCATCCGCGCCATCGCGGGGCGGCGCGAATACTGACCATCGTGAAATGGGTCGGACTCCTGCTGGCCGGCCTGGTCATTGCAGGCGGCTGGTGGTACGTCACCCTGCCGGACGGCTCTGAATTCATTCGCTCAAACCCCAAGCGAACGGCGATGATGCGCGACCGGGAGGCCAACGGGATTCAGGCCCGCCCCATCGCATGGGTGCCGCTCTCCCGGATCGCCCCCGCCCTCCGGCGCGCCGTCATTGTGGCGGAGGACGCCAACTTCTACCGTCACCGGGGCATCGATTGGGAGGCCACATGGAGCGCCCTGGAACAGGACTGGCGCGAACGGCGTTTTTCCCGTGGCGGCAGCACGATCACGCAGCAACTGACGAAAAATCTTTATCTCGATCCGCACAAAACCATCTGGCGCAAGGGAACCGAGGCCGTCATCGCCATGAAAATGGAACGGCAATTGAGCAAATCCCGGTTGCTCGAGTTGTATCTGAACGTCGTGGAGTGGGGCCGCGGCGTCTACGGCGCCGAGGCGGCCGCCCGGCGGTATTTCGGGAAACCCGCCGCCGAGTTGACGATCGAGGAGGCGTCCTGGCTCGCGGCGATCCTGCCGTCGCCGTTGCGGTACGAACAGCATCCCCGCGCGCGCCTCGTCACCTCACGCGCCTCGATAATCAAACGCTACGTGGAACGGCAACTGGCGGGCCAGGCGCCGCCACCCGCGCCGCCCCAACTGCCGCCGCTGCCGGCGGACGAAGAAGAACCGGCCGACCCCTCTCTCAGCCAGGACGAAGAACCACCATCCGCACCGCCCGAACCGCCTCAACCACAGGACGACGGCGGGCTGTCGTCCGAGCCGCCCAATCCTCCCAATCCTCCCAATCCGATTGAAACGCCCCCTTCGGACGCCCCACCCGCCGCCGGGCCGGAACTGGAACCGATGCCCCAGACCGCCCCGATGTTTTAGATAATAACCCTCTAAATGAGGGGATACAAAAATGAACTTCGCCGCACATTCCTGCACAGCAATCGCATACAGACAGACAGAAAACATGCCATTTTTCAATGGGATACCGTGGCATGCTCTTTGCTTTCTTATAGAGCAGCAAAACAGACAACGGCCCATCGGGCCTTCATAGCACGCGTATCCACCGATAAGAGCAAACCCGTCGTAAGGCGGGGGCGCAAAGCGACCGATCCTGGAGCGGAACACACAGGATAGTGGCGCTGCCGAAGTGGAGCCGACAGCCCATCTTCTTATCGGTCCAGGAAGATGGGCTGTCTGCGTTTGGAGCGGAGGGGGCAATGAAGACGATTCTACTGGTTGATGATGATACAAACGTTCGGCGGTCGATTCGCTATGTCCTGAAAAACCAGGGTTACCGGATCGTCGAGGCCCACACCGGCGCCGTCGCGATCGAGATGCTGCGCCGGGAGCCGGTCGACCTGGTCGTGCTGGATCTTGTGATGCCCGAGATGGACGGGACGATGGTGTGTGACCGGATCAGATCAACCCCGCAGTGGGCGCAACTCCCCGTGATCATTTTTACCGTCATGCGGGGGGAGCTCTGCCGGGACTGGCAGCACTACGTGAAGGCCGATGCCTGCCTGATCAAACCGTTTCAGGTGGGGGAGCTGCTGGCGGTGGTCAAGAAGCTGCTCGGCCGCACCGAACCGTCTCCGCAGCCGGCGGCCCAGACCGCCTGAGCCGGACAGCGATCGTCCCTATTGAAGGGGCTCGCGTCGCCCCCCCATCTGCCTGCGGCATGGAGCCTCCCCCTCTCGCTCGCCGGGTACCCGCAAAGCGGGTGCGCTGGTAGATGCCCATGGGGCATCTATCCGGCCTGGGCGCGCCGCTCGACAGTGTTCAGGGCCTCATCCAGCACCGCCACCGCGTCATCCACCTGCCGGCGGGTGATGATCAGCGGCG
>JACQCE010000097.1 GCA_016201765.1 Nitrospirota bacterium | reverse complement strand
GAAAGTGACAAGTGACGAGTGACGAGTAAAAGGTGACAAGGAAGGGGTGGCAAGTGGCGAGTCGAAAGCAGGTCCTCGCTTGGCCGGGATGACCGGTGTTTACTTGTCACTTGCCACTCGTCACTCATCACTACTTCTCCGTTTTTCTCAGCACTGCCATGATCTTCTGCAAATCCTCCCAGACGGTCTTCTTCTCGCTGGGACTGCGGAGCAGGTAGGCCGGGTGATAGGTGGGCATCACGGTGACGCCGTCGATCTGGAAGAATTTTCCCCGCATGGCTGAAATCTTGTCCTCACGGCGCAGGACGGCCTGCGCGGCGGAGCTGCCCAGCGCGCAGAGGACTACGGGATTGATGGATGCGATCTGTTTGCGCAGGAACGGCTCGCAGGTGGCGGCTTCATCCGGTTTCGGCGGCCGGTTGCCCGGCGGGCGGCACTTCAGCACGTTGGCGATGTAGACGTCCTCGCGTTTCAACCCCATCGACTCGATCATCTTGGTCAGCAACTGGCCGGCCCGGCCGACAAATGGGAGCCCCTGTTCGTCTTCATCCTGCCCCGGCGCCTCGCCGACGAACATCAGCCGTGCGTGCGGATTGCCGACGCCGAAGACGATATGGGTGCGTCCTTCATGCAGGCGGCAGCGGGTGCACTCGCCCAATTCTTCTCGAATCACTTTCAATGCTGCGGCAGAATCGACTGTTGGCATGGGAACGATGGTCTCGGGGTGTGGGGGCATCGGAGGACGGTTGATCGCATCCGCACGGGCCCCCACAGATAAATCGAGAGTGCTTGCAGGCGGTGCTGCAACCGTTACAGTAGTCTTTGGTGTTGATGCTGGTTGAACGGATGGAACAGCCTGGGTGGTGCGAAGCACAGTGGGCGGTCCCGCCTCCTCCAGACCCGCCGCCTGAAAATAACGGCCGTAGGCATCAAGCTGGCGGGCGATCTCGGCGAGTTCCTGGCGGTCGGATTCAGAAGTCATGGTGTTGGGTGAAACGCCGCCATCAGATGCTCGTGGCCCCGGCCGTGGAGTTGGGCGATGATGACCCGTGCGGTGTCTTTGTCATCGACTGGGCCGCCTGTGGGAAGCTGAAACGTCAGGCTCAGTCGATCCGGAGGCAGCAACGACCCCGCGCGGTCGGCCCATTCAATCACGGTCACTTGTTGCGAGTCAAGCGGCTCCAGCAGGCCCAAACGCGCGATTTCGGCGGGGTCATCAAGACGATAGAGATCGAGATGACAGACGAGTAAGCGGCCGCGATACCATTGTTGCAACACGAAGGTCGGACTGGTCGGCTGAACTGAACAGCCGAGTCCGGTGGCCAGTCCCTGCACCCAGGTGGTTTTGCCCGCGCCGGGCCAGCGCCCCGGTCTCGGCGGCCGACCGGCTGGTGAGGATCACATGATCGGCGGCCACCGGCGTGACGACCGATTCAGGAAGTGGGTGAAGCGGTGGCGGCGGTGTGTTGAAAAGCGGCGGGCAGTTGCGCGATCAAATCGCCGGCGATGAGACTCGTTTCCCCGACCTGTCTGGCGGCCAGATCGCCGGCCAACCCGTGCAGAAAAATCGCCGCGGTCGCCGCATCAGGCAGGGGGATGGACTGCGCCAACAGGCTCCCGATGACGCCGGTCAACACATCGCCCGTGCCGCCGGTGGCCATGCCGGGATTGCCGGTGGTGTTGATCCAGAGCCGGCCGTCGGGGGCGGCCAACACCGTATGGGCGCCTTTGAGCACGATCCAGGCCCGATACCGCCGGCCTGCTTCGTGCGCCGCTGCGGGCCGGTCGGCTTCCACCTGATTGGCCGCGCAGCCCAACAGCCGGCCCATCTCGCCGGGATGAGGCGTCAGGATGGTCGGTGCCTGACGCGTGGTGACGGCCGTTTCATGGCCGGCGAGCGCGGTCAGCCCATCGGCGTCGATGACAATGGGACAGGAGAGCTGAGGCACCAGCGCGCGGATCAGCGCCTGCGTCTTCGGATGGAGTGACAGGCCGGGGCCGAGCGCAATAGCATGTTTGCCTTCAGCCAGCTTCAGCAGCTCCGGCAGCGCCGTTTCGTCCAGCGTGTGGTCGGCCGTTTCGGCCATTGGCGCGCTCATCGCCTCCATCACCAGTTTCTGGATCACGGGGTTCTGGCTGCGGGGAACCGCCACGGTGACCAGCCCCACGCCTGAACGCAACGCGCCCAGCGCGCTCATGGCCGCCGCGCCCATCTTTCCCTCCGAGCCGGCGATGATCAGGAGATGGCCGAAGTCGCCCTTGTGCTGCTGCGGATCGCGGGGCGCCAGCGCGCGGCGGATCGAGGCGGGCGTGATCTGCTCGACGGTCGGCGCCAGTTGATCGACGGCGGCCTGCGGAATGCCGATGTCGCCGATGATCACGCGGCCGGCGTACGCGGCGCCCGGATAGAGCAGCAGACCCAATTTCGGCAGCGCGAAGGTGACGGTCAGCGTGGCCTTGACCGCCGCGCCCATGACACCGCCCGTGTCGGCGTTGATGCCGGAGGGCAGATCGACGGCCAGCACCGGCCTGCCGGTCTGATTGATCGCGGTGATGATGTCGGAATAGATTCCCTCCACCGGCTTGGTCAGGCCGGTGCCCAGCAGCGCATCGACGATCAGGTCGGCGCCTGCGGCGGCCTTGCGGAACGCATCGATCGCAGGGGTGCTGCCGCAGGAGCCGGGCCAGGACCATCCCATCGCCGCCGTTATTCCCCTTGCCCGCCGCAATCATGATCCGCTTGCCGGTCAGCGAGCCCAGGTACGCGCGTACGGCGGCCAGCAATTGTTCGCCCGCCCGTTCCATCAACTGCGCGGTCGGGATGTCATGTGTGGCCGACGCGAGCCGGTCGAGCTCCTGCATTTGTTTCGCTGTGACAACTTTCATCTGCGTGCTTTTTTCTTTCCCTCTCCCCCTCGACGGGGGAGAGGGCGGGGTGAGGGGGTGGCGCGACGCGAGGAACTGCGAGTAATCATCACCTGCCCGATCGAATAATCGGTGTCATGGCTGATGGTGACGAAAATTTCTCCGCCGCCCTGTTCCTTCAGCAGCGCCTTGACCCGGCCGGTGACGGCCACCTGCGGCCGGCCCGACGGCGCATTGGTCGTCTCGATTTCCTTCCAGGCCACGCCGCGGCTCCAGCCGGTGCCGAGCGCTTTGAAGAGCGCCTCCTTGACGGCGAACCGGCCGGCCAGATGCAGGGAGGGGTCGCGAAACTTGAAGCAATAGGTCTGTTCGCGCGGGGTGAAGATCCGGTCGGTAAATCGCCGGCCCCAGCGTTTGATCGCCGACTCGATCCGGGCGCGTTTCACAATATCCGCCCCAATGCCGAGAATCGACGGCACAGGCGGCCGGCGGCGCGGACGGGCTATTTGACCAGCTCCTTCATTTCCTTCACGGCCCGCTCGATACCGACCTGCACGGCCCTGGCGACAATCGAATGGCCGATGTTGAACTCGACGATCTCCTTCATGGCGACCAGCCGCCTGACGTTCCGATAGGTCAGGCCGTGGCCGGCGTTGACGCCGATATCGAGTTTGGCGGCAAATTTGGCCGCCTGGTGAATCGCGTCCACGGCCGCCGCCTCCTCGCTCGCGCGGCGGGCGTTGGCATAGTGGCCCGTGTGCAGCTCGATGTAATGCGCGCCGAGCTTGTGCGCCGCCTTGACCACTTCCAGGTCAGGCTCGATGAAGAGGCTGACGACGATCCCGCCGTCGCGCAGCAGACTGATCACGCTTTGCAGCCGGTCGCGGTGGGCCAGGACGTCCAGGCCGCCTTCAGTGGTCTTCTCCTCCCGCCGTTCCGGCACCAGCGTCACCATATCGGGCCGGACGTCCAGCGCGATTTTGACCATTTCGTCCACCGGCGCCATTTCCATGTCCAGCTTGGTCTGCAGAATCTGCCGCAACAGCCGGAGGTCGCGATCCTGAATATGGCGGCGGTCTTCGCGCAGATGGACGACGATGCCGTCGGCCCCGGCCTGCTCGGCCAGAATGGCCGCGGCAAGCGGGTCGGGTTCGTGGCTGCCGCGGGCCTGCCGAAGCGTGGCGATGTGATCAATATTGACGCCTAATCGTGCCATCAAGGTTGTCCCAAAGGTTGATGAAACATGTTCATGATCATCGGAATCCAGAAAGAGTCTCTATTATACAAAGATTCAATGAGTTAGCAAGCGGATTCTGGTTCGTGCGCCATTGGCGACGCGGGATGATTCGAAAAAGAACGGGAAGGTTCGGGCCATTGACAATGAAAGAAAATTACTTTAATATGAATGAGTTATGAAATTCTATCTCTACAACGAATCCTCTAACGCAGCCATGGAGGCCATCGCCCGCCGCGTGTTGTGACGGCTTTGTCATTGAATCGCATGGGGAATCGCATGTTGATTCACTGGCTTTGGACCGAAGATGTTGCCTGAATTCACACGGATGCAGCGCCTCCCGCCCTACGTCTTCAGCATTGTCACGGGGATGAAGCAGGAGGCGAGGAAGCGCGGCGAGGACATCATTGATTTCGGGATGGGCAATCCCGACCAGCCGCCGCCCCCGCATATCGTTGAAAAATTGGTGGAGGCGGTCCGCAAACCGCACAATCACCGCTATTCCGCCTCCAAGGGAATTTACAAGCTCCGGCTGGCGATCGCCGATTGGTACAAACGGCGGTACGATGTCACGATTGATCCGGAACGGGAGGCGATCGTCACGATCGGCGCGAAGGAGGGGCTGGCCCATCTGGCGCTGGCGCTGGTCAGTCCGGGCGACGTGGTCCTGACGCCCAATCCGACCTATCCGATCCATCCCTACAGCATCATCATCGCCGGCGGGGAAGTGCGCGGCATCCCGTTGAGGGAGGAGGGCGATTTTCTGGCTGATTTGAAATCGGCCTATCAGCAGACGCTGCCCCGTCCCAAGATTCTGATCATCAGCTTTCCGCACAATCCGACCACGCGGGTGGTTGATCTGGGCTTCTTCAAGGAGATCGTCGCCTTCGCCAAGGAACATTCCCTGCTGGTGGTGCACGATCTCGCCTATGCCGATCTGGTCTTCGACGGCTATCAGGCGCCGAGCTTTCTGCAGATTCCGGAGGCGAAGGAGATCGGCGTGGAGTTCTATTCCCTGTCGAAAAGCTACAACATGCCGGGCTGGCGGGTGGGATTCTGCGTCGGCAACGCCCAGGTCATCGCGGCGCTGACGAAAATCAAGAGCTATCTCGATTACGGCATCTTCCAGCCGATTCAGATTGCCGCGATCGCCGCGCTCAACGGCCCGCAGGAGCCGGTCAAGGAGATCGTCGAGATTTATCGCAAGCGGCGCGACGTGCTGGTCAGCGGCCTGAATCGGATCGGCTGGCCGGTCGCCAAGCCGATGGGCACCATGTTCGTCTGGGCGAAGATCCCGGAGCGGTTCCGCGGCATGGGCTCGCTGGAATTTGCCAAGCTGCTATTGACCGAGGCGAAGGTCGCCGTCTCGCCGGGCGTCGGCTTCGGCGATTACGGCGACGATCACGTCCGGTTTGCGCTGGTGGAAAATGAAAGCCGGACGAGGCAGGCGGTGCAGGGGATTAAGAAAGTGCTGAATAAGTGAATAGTGGATAGTGGAGAAGCAGTGGATAGTGACAAGTGACGAGTGGCAGTGGATAGTGAAAAGTGAAAAGTGACGAGTGATGAGCAAGAAGGGACAAAAGGACGAGATTCGGGTTGGGCTGATCGGGTTGGGGACGGTCGGCGGCGGCGTGGTGCGGGTGCTGCGCGACAATGCGGAGGTGATCCGGCGCCGGCTGGGCGTGCCGCTGCGGTTGGTGAAGGCGGCCGACCGGGACGCCTCGCGGGCGAAGGCGCTCGGGTTGCCTGCGGAGACGTTTACCACGAAGGCCGACGAACTGCTGTCGGATGGCTCGATCGACATCGTCATCGAGTTGATCGGCGGGTACGACCCGGCCGAACGGTATCTGACCGAGGCGATGCGGGGGGGCAAGTGCGTGGTCACGGCGAACAAGGCGCTGCTGGCGACGGCCGGCGAGCGGCTGTTTGAAGCGGCCGACCGGCACGGCGTCGAGATCGGGTTCGAGGCGAGCGTGGGCGGCGGCATTCCGATCATCCGCGCGTTGAAGGAGGGGCTGGCGGCCAACCGGATCGAGGGGCTGTCCGGCATCATCAACGGCACGTCCAACTATATTCTGACCCAGATGACCGAATCGGGCGCCGATTTTAACGAGGCGCTTTCACAGGCCCAGCGGGCGGGCTATGCCGAGGCCGATCCGACGTTCGACGTCGACGGCATCGACTCGGCCCATAAGCTGGCGATTCTGGCGACACTGGCCTTCGGGACGCCGGTCGACGTGAAGGAAATTTACACGGAGGGCATCCGCAGCCTTGACGCGGCGGACATTGCCTATGCCCGTGAACTCGGCTACCGGGTGAAGCTGCTGGCCATCGCCAAGATGACAGGCGAGCTGCTGGAGCTGCGGGTCCATCCCACCATGGTGCCGTCGGACGAGTTGATCGCCGAGGTGGAGGGCGTGGACAACGCCATCTTCATCGTGGGCGACGCGGTGGGCGAGACGCTTTTTTCCGGCAAGGGCGCCGGGCAGTTGCCCACGGCCAGCGCGGTCGTCAGCGACCTGATCGATATCGGGAGGAATCTGGTGCGCGGCGCCGTGGGGCGTGTGGCGCCGACCGGCTACCGGCCGGAGTCGCGTCGCGCGCTGCGGGTGCGGCCGATGGCGGAGATCGAAAGCGTCTATTATCTGCGGTTTCAAGCGTATGACAAGCCCGGCGTGCTGTCGAAGATCTCCGGCGTGCTGGGCCGTCACGGCATCAGCATCGCCTCGGTGATCCAGAAATCCCGGGCGTTGGGCGCGGCGGTGCCATTGATCATGCGGACGCACCGCGCCGCGGAGCGGCAGATCCGCCAGGCGCTGGCGGAGATCGATGCGGGGCAGGACGTGGCCGGCCGGACGGTGCTGATCCGGATCGAAGGGGAGGAGGACGGCGATGCCGCCGCGGCCTGAGCGACGACGGTCCGGCGTGATCGAGCGCTACCGGGAGTACCTCCCGGTGACGGAGCGGACGCCCATCGTTTCCCTGATGGAGGGCAATACGCCGCTGATCCGGTGCGGGCGGCTGACCGAGGCGATCAATCCCCGCATTGATTTGTATCTCAAATACGAAGGGGCGAACCCGACCGGCTCGTTCAAGGACCGCGGCATGACGCTCGCGATCTCCAAGGCGAAGGAGGAGGGCTCGCAGGCGGTGATCTGCGCGTCGACGGGCAACACCTCCGCCTCCGCCTCGGCCTACGGCGCGCGGGCCGGCATGCGGGTCTACGTGCTGATTCCCGAGGGGAAGATCGCGATCGGCAAACTCGGCCAGGCGATGATCCACAAGGCGACGGTCATCCAGGTGAAGGGGAATTTTGACGAGGCGCTGACGGTGGTCAAGCAGGTGACCGCGCGCTATCCGGTGACGGTGGTCAATTCGATCAATCCCTACCGGCTCGAAGGCCAGAAGACGGCGGCGTTCGAAATCTGCGATCAGCTCGGCGCGGCGCCGACCTATCACGTCCTGCCGGTCGGGAACGCGGGCAACATCACCGCCTACTGGCGCGGCTACGGCGAGTATGCGAAGGCGGGGCTGATCGACCGCACGCCGGCGATGATGGGCTTTCAGGCGGCCGGCGCGGCGCCGATCGTCCTGGGCCACGTGATCGAAAAGCCGCAGACGATCGCCTCGGCCATCCGCATCGGCAACCCGGCGAGCTGGCAGCCCGCCGTGCAGGCGGCGAAGGATTCGGGCGGGGAAATCGATCTGGTGAGCGACGACGAGATTCTGGAAGCCTACCGGATGGTGGCGCAACTGGAGGGCGTGTTTTGCGAGCCGGCGTCGGCGGCGGCGGTGGCCGGCGTGATCAAGATGAACAAGAAGGGGCGGCTGGCGTCGGGCGATGTGGTGGTCTGCACGCTGACCGGCCACGGGCTCAAGGACATCGACGTGGCGATGTCCGTGTCGCAAAAACCGGTGACGGTGGAGGCGACGTTCGATGACGTCGTCAAGGTGCTGGGGTACGGATCGTAACGAGCGGGGATCTGACATGAAATACGTCATTATTGTCGGCGATGGGATGTCGGACGAACCAATTCCCGATCTGGGCGGCCGCACGCCGCTGCAGGCGGCCAAGACGCCCCACATGGACGAGCTGGCGCGGCTCGGTGAACTGGGACTGGTGCAGACGACGCCGAAGGGCTATCCCCCCGGCAGCGACGTGACCCAGATGGGCATTCTCGGCTACGACCCCAAAAAATATTACACGGGCCGTTCCCCGCTGGAGGCCGCGAGCATCGGCGTGCAGCTGGGCAAGGACGATGTCGCCTTCCGGTGCAATCTGGTCACGCTCAGCCAGGGGGGCAAGACGACCGGCATCCGGCGCTTCACCAACAAGACGGTGATGGAGGATTACAGCGCGGGCCACGTGACGACGGAAGAGGCACAGGAGTTGATCCGCGATCTGAACGATCAGATCGGCAACGAGTCGGTGCAGTTCTATCCCGGCGTCAGCTACCGCCACCTGATGGTCTGGGTCGGGGGCAAAACGCAGATGAAGTGCACGCCGCCGCACGACATCAGCGGCAAGCCGGTGCTGGAGCATCTGCCCAAGGGCGACGGCAGCGATCTGCTCCGCGAAATCATGGAGGGGGCGCTGCAGGTGCTCGCCGACCATCCGCTGAATGCGGAACGGCGCAAGGAGAGCCATCTGCCCGCCAATTCGATCTGGTTCTGGGGCCAGGGCAAGGCGCCGTCGATGCCGAAGTTCAAGGAACGGTTCGGCCTGTCGGGCGCGATGATCGCGGCCGTCGATCTGATGAAGGGGCTGGGCATCTACGCGGGCTTCGAGCTGATCCCCGTGCCCGGCGCGACCGGCTTTCTCGATACCAATTACAAGGGCAAGGGCGAGTATGCGCTGAAGACGCTCAAGCGGCACGATCTGGTCTACGTGCACGTGGAGGCGCCCGATGAAGCGAGCCACATGGGCGATCTGGCGGCCAAGGTGGCGGCGATCGAACGGTTGGACGCCGACGTGGTGGGCCCGATCCGCGAGGGGCTCAAGGCGTTCGGGGAGCATAAAATTTTGATCCTGCCCGACCATCCGAATCCGGTCCGGATGAAGACGCACACGAGCGGCCCGGTGCCGTATCTGCTCTATCACGACGGGGCGGGTTCGTCGGTCAAGCCGTCCGGGCGTCCCTACGCGGAGCCCGACGCGGAGGCGACCGGGATCATGGTGAACGAGGGCTATCAACTGATCGAACGGTTCGCGCAGGCGCGGTAGGCCGCCCGGACTGATTGAGAGAAATGACCCGAATGGCACTGGTCGTGCAAAAATACGGCGGCAGCTCGGTGGGGACGATCGAGCGGATCAAGCACGTCGCGACGCGGGTGGCCAAGAGCCGGGCCGGCGGGGATCAGGTCGTCGTGGTCGTCTCGGCCATGCAGGGGGAGACCGACCGGCTGATCAAGCTGGCCAGGCAGGTGGCCGACCGGCCCGACACCCGGGAGACGGACATGCTCGTTTCGACGGGGGAGCGGGTGACGATCGCGCTCCTGGCCATGGCGCTGCAGGAGGTGGGCTGCCCGGCGCGGTCGCTGACGGGCCGTCAGGTGGGGATCGTGACCGACAGCGTGCACACGAAGGCGAAGATTGAAAAAGTGGGCGGCGACCGGTTGCGCGAAACGCTGGCCGAGGGGATGGTGCCGGTTGTGGCCGGCTATCAGGGCATCAACGAGAAGTCGGACGTGACGACGCTGGGCCGGGGCGGCTCCGATCTGACGGCCGTGGCGATTGCGGCCGCGCTGGAGGCGGACCGGTGTGAAATCTACACCGACGTGGACGGCGTCTATACGGCCGACCCGAATATTGTTCCCAACGCCCGGCGTTTGGACCGTGTGTCGTATGAAGAGATGCTGGAGCTGGCAAGTCTGGGGGCCAAGGTGCTTCAGACGCGATCGGTCGAGTGCGCGATGACGTACCGTGTGCCGGTTGTGGTCAAATCGACGTTTGTGGACGGCCCTGGCACCTGGGTCGCTGAGGAGAATGCGGAGATGGAAAAAGTCACGGTGTCCGGGGTGACCTGCGATCGCAACCAGGCCAAACTGACCGTCATCGGCGTGCCGGACAAGCCCGGCGTGGCCGCGACGATCTTTGGCGCGGTGGCCGACGCGGAGATCGTCATCGATATGATCATTCAAAATGTCAGCCAGGAAAACACCACCGACATTTCCTTCACGGTGCCGCGCGATGAGAGCAAGAACGCGCTTGAGATTGTGCGGCGGGTGGCGAAGGAGATCGGCGCGAAGGATGTGCAGTTGACGGAGGGGATCGCCAAGATTTCGGTCGTCGGCGTCGGGATGCGGACCCATTCCGGCGTCGCCTCGCAGATGTTCAAGGCGCTGGCCCGCGAACGGATCAACATCATGATGATCAGCACGTCGGAGATCAAGGTCTCCTGCGTGATCGAGGACAAATACGCCGAGTTGGCCGTGCGGACGTTGCACGACACGTTTGGGCTGGGGACGGTCACACGCGCATGAGCACACGGCAGTCTATTGAACGTGGTGAACGTGGTGAACGTGGGGACGGCCTCACCCCGATCGAGCTCTACGACACCACGCTGCGCGACGGCGCGCAGGCGGAGGAGGTCTCCTACTCGGTTGAGGACAAGCTGCGGATCACCGAGAAGCTCGACGAGCTGGGCATTCCCTGCATCGAGGGCGGCTGGCCGGGCGCCAATCCGAAGGACGTGCTCTATTTCAAGGAGGTGCGCAAGCTCAAGCTGGACCGGTCGAATGTCGTCGCCTTCGGCGCGACACACCGGGCCGGCGTTGAGGCGGATCAGGACCCCACGCTGCGGGCGCTGCTCGACGCGGAAACGGAGATCGTTACGATCTTCGGCAAAAGCTGGGATTTTCACGTCACCCAGGCGCTGGGCACGTCGCTGGATAGAAACCTCCAGTTGATCGATGGCACGATCGCCTTTCTCCGCAAACACGGGCGGCGGGTCTTTTACGACGCCGAGCATTTCTTCGACGGCTGCAAGACCAACCCCGATTATGCGATGCGGACGTTGAACGCGGCGGAGGCGGCCGGCGCGGAACGGCTGATCCTCTGCGACACCAACGGCGGCACGATGCCGTGGCACGTGCGGGAGATGATCGTCGCGGTGCAGGCAGTGATCCGTGCGCCCCTGGGCATCCACGCCCATAACGACAGCGGCGTGGGCGTGGCAAATTCGCTGACCGCGGCTGAGCTGGGTGTGACGCAGGTGCAGGGGACGATCAACGGCCTCGGCGAGCGGTGCGGCAACGCCGATCTGTGCGCGATCATCCCGAATCTGCAGATTAAAATGAAGCGGCGCTGCCTGGACGATGCGCAGCTTGCCCGGCTGAAGGAGGTTTCGCGCTTCGTCTGGGAGATCACGAATCTACAACCCCCGACCCACCAGCCCTACGTCGGTGAAAGCGCCTTTGCCCACAAGGGCGGGGTGCACGTCCACGCGATCCGGAAGAGCCCGCTGACCTACGAGCACATCAAGCCCGAGCTGGTCGGCAACCGGCAGCGGGTGCTGATCTCCGATTCGTCCGGCAAGAGCAACCTGCTCCAGAAGGCGGCGGATTATCACGTCGTGATCGATCCGGGCAATCCGAGCCTGGCGGCGCTGCTGGATCAGCTCAAGACGCTGGAAGGGCAGGGCTATCAGTTCGAGGGGGCGGAGGGGTCGTTCGAGCTGCTGATGAAGAAGGCGGTCGGCGGCTACCGGCGCTTTTTCGAGCTGATCGGCTTTCGTGTGATCGTGGAGAAACGGCGGGAGGGGGAGGAGGCCGTCTCCGAGGCGACGATCCAGTTGAAGGTGGGCGACGTCATCGAGCACACGGCGGCCGAGGGAAGGGGCCCGGTCAGCGCGCTGGATCACGCCCTCCGGAAGGCGCTGGAAAAATTCTATCCGGAGCTGCAGGAAGTCCGGCTGCTCGATTATAAAGTGCGCGTCCTGGCCGCGGGCCGGGGGACGGCGTCGCGGGTGCGGGTGCTGATCGAATCGGGCGACGCCGAGCACAAGTGGGGCACCGTGGGCGTCTCGGAGAACATCATTGAGGCGAGCTGGCAGGCATTGGCGGACAGCATCGAGTACAAACTGTTGCGGGATCATGCCCATGAGAGTGGGGCTGAAGGACGGGCGGCGCGTGTGGTCGTACAAGGAGCCACACAAGGGGCGGCGGAACAGCGGGCGCGGCGGAACGGCAAGCGGCCGTCGAGCGGGGGCGGCGGGGGCGTGAATCGCAGAAAGCCGTCGGAGAAGCGCGGCGGCAGGCGCGAAAGGAGCGAGGGATGAGGAAAGTCGATCTGGCGTCCGAGATTTACGAGAAGGTCGGCATCTCCAAAAAAGAGGCCGCTGAAATCGTCGAATTGGTGTTATCCGTTGTCAAAACCACGTTGCAGAAGGGCGAGACGGTCAAGATCGCCGGCTTCGGCAATTTTGTGGTGCGCAACAAACGGGCCCGGAAGGGACGCAATCCCAAGACCGGCGAGGAGATCGGCATCACGCCCCGCAAGGTCGTGACGTTCAGGCCCAGCCAGGTCTTCAAAAAATATGTGAATAAATAGAGGGGACGATGAAGCCGCTGGCGCTGAAGCCCGACAAGCTGTTTTATAAAATCAGCGAGGTCAGCAAATTGACAGGGCTCGAGTCGTATGTGTTGCGGTACTGGGAGACGGAATTCCCTGTGCTGCGCCCGAAGAAGAACCGCGGCGGGCAGCGGACGTACGAGCCCAGGGACATTGAAATGGTCATGCAGATCAAGACGATGCTCTATGAAGAGGGTTTCACCATCGCCGGCGCCCGGAAACAGTTGTCGAGACGGGCGGCCAAGTACGAGCGGGATCTGCCGACCTTTTTGAAATCGATGAAGGATCAGTTGCAGGAGATCATCAAGATCATTCAGACTTCCGAGCACAAAGGCAAGTCGGTTCGGCAATAGCACATGAAGAAAACTAATCCCGATGAATTGCGTGCGGAGTATGGCTGGAGAGATCTTGGGCCTGGCGTGCGAGGCAAATATCTGAAAGCCTATAAGAGCTCGAAGATCGCACGCGGGATAATGATAAACACCTACCCTATTTAAATTACACAGGTCGGGGCGTCGCGCAGCCCGGTCGCGCACTCCCTTGGGGTTGCAAAACTCATCGTCGGGACCATCGGGCTCCCTCAATAACGTCTGGCTGTAGTGGGGTGCAGGTGGGGGCAGACCGGGCACGCTTTTGGCACACTCGCCCGCTGGAGCCGCTCCCGTGACACCCCCCCCCGTTTTTTTGCGCAGCAAAAAATGTCCCGAGGCTTCAGCCGAGGGCCAGGATTTTTGTTTCCATCACCGTATCTCGTCTTTTAACCTGAAGCCACTTCTCGTTCCAAGTTTTTCAAGCATTTATATGTGCCTCCACCGGGATTTTCCACGACGCTGTCAGATATGGAATCCAACGGGTTTGACAGGTCAGGCAATGGTGTTAAGTTTAGGGACAACGTCGCCATGCAAATCCATGAGGCATTTCACTAACAGCCTGCCGACGCTCATCGCCGTCGGCATCGTGTACTTTGTCGCGGGCAAACTGGGGCTGATGCTGGCCTTCGTGCATCCGAGCGCGACGGCCGTCTGGCCGCCCGCCGGCATCGCCCTGGCCGCCTTCCTGTTGCTGGGGTATCGTGTCTGGCCCGCCATATTCTTCGGAGCGTTTTTGGTGAACATCGTGACGGCCGGCTCCATCGCCACCTCGATCGGGATCGGAACGGGCAACACGCTTGAAGGATTCGTGGGCGCCTATCTGGTGAACAGATTCGCCGGCGGCCTCAACGCGTTTGATCGCGCTCGTGATATTTTCAGATTCGCGCTGCTTGCCGGCCTCGCCAGCACGATGGTGAGCGCGACGTTCGGTGCGACCAGCCTGGCGTTGGGCGGCGTTGCCGACTGGGCGAACTATGGGGCGATTTGGTTGACCTGGTGGCTGGGTGACGCGGCGGGCGACCTGATCATTGCGCCCCTGGTGATGTTGTGGAGCACGGGGTCTCCTCTGCGATGGAAGCGGGGGCAGGCGATCGAGGCGGTTGTGCTGCTGCTGTGTCTGTTCCTGGCGGCCCAGTCCGTGTTCGGAGGATGGCTTCCTTTTGAGATGAAAAATTACCCGCTCGAATTTGCCTGCATTCCTTTCCTGGTGTGGGCCGCGTTCCGATTCGGCCCGCGCGAGTCGGCGACGGCCATCTTCATCCTGTCCGGGCTTGCAATTTGGGGCACGCTGCGCGGGTACGGACCGTTTGTGAGAACGACGCCGAACGAATCGCTCCTGTTGCTTCAGACCTTCATGGGCGTGATCGCCGTGATGATCACCGCCATGGCCGCCGTGTTGTCCGAACGGAATCGGTTCGACGAAGAGCGCGCCCGGTTCCTTGGCCTCGAGCAAACGGCCCGCGCCGAGGCCGAAGCGGGACGCCAGCGGGTCGTCAACGTGCTTGAAAGCATTACCGAGGTGTTTCTGGCCTTGGATCAGGAGTGGCGGATCACGTACCTGAACCGGGGGGGGGAGAAGTTTTTACAGAAAATGCGGAAGACGCGGGGCGAACTCATCGGCAAGAATGTGTGGGACGCGTTTCCCGATGCAAAACGATCCAGGCTGTACCTGGAATTTCATCGGGCGATCGCGGAGCAGGTCGTGATCGAATTTGAAGAGTTCTATCCGCCGGTCAACGCGTGGTTTGAAGTCCGGGCGTATCCTTCCAGGGACGGGTTGTCGGTCTATTTCCATGACGTCACGGAACGGAAGGCCCAGACCGCCGCGTTGAAACATCAGGCGATGCACGATGTGCTGACCGGTCTGCCCAACCGGATCCTGCTGCAGGACCGTTTGAACCATGCCATCATGGCCGGACGCCGTGAAGGGCAATCGCTGACCCTGGCCATTCTCGATCTCGACCGCTTCAAGGAGATCAACGATACGCTGGGCCACCAGGCGGGCGATCTCATCCTGCGGCAGATCGGGCAGCGTCTGCAGAGCATGTTGAGGGAATCCGACACCGTGGCGCGGCTCGGCGGGGACGAGTTTGCGGTGCTGCTGCCCACCGTCGGCCTTGAGGGCGCGGCCTTGACCGCCCAAAAAATACTGGACCTGTTGGAGACGCCCTTTTCGCTGGAGGGCGTCGCGCTGGACGTGGGCGTGAGCATCGGCATCGCGCTCTTCCCGGAACACGGTGAGGATGGCGATACCCTCATGCGCCATGCGGATACCGCGATGTATAGAGCCAAACAGGCCGGTCATGGGTATGTCGTCTATGCGTCCGAGGATGACAAGCAGAGCCACCGCCGCCTCATGCTGGTGAGCGAACTGCGCGCCGCCATCGAGCATGAAGGGCTGCTCCTGCACTACCAGCCGAAAATCGACCTTCGCACGGGACGCGTGACCGGAGTCGAGGCGCTGGTCCGTTGGCAGCATCCTAAAAACGGCCTGTTCCTGCCGTCGCAGTTCATTCCCGTGGCGGAACGGAGCGGTTTGATCAAGCCGCTCACGCTCTGGGTGCTCAAAGCGGCGCTGCGTCAATGCCATGCCTGGCATCAAATGGGATTGGACATCTCCATCGCGGTCAATCTGTCGTCGCGAGCGTTGTACGATCCGGAACTCCCGGAACAGATCGCCAGATCACTGGCCGTGTACCATGTGGAGCCGCGCCTGCTGGAGCTGGAAATCCCAGAACGGATTGCCATGGCGGATACGGTCCGCGTGTCGGCGTTTCTGACACGTCTGGGCAAGGAGGGCGTTGGACTGTGCATCGACGATATCGGCGCGGGGTTCTCCTCATTGGGCCATCTCAAGACACTGCCGGTGGCCGAGATCAAGATCGGCAAGTCTCTCATCATGGACATGATCACTGATGAAAAAAACGCCGTGATCGTCCGCTCGGCCATTGAGCTTGGGCATCATCTGGGTTTTCGGGTTGTTGCCAAAGGGGTTGAAAATCGAGAAACGCGAGACCGGCTGGCCGCCCTCGGCTGCGACATGGCCCTCGGTTATTACATCAGTCATCCGCTTCCCGCCGTTGAACTGACCCGCTGGCTCACGAGCCGGGCCGGCGCATAAGCCCCGGGTGTCCGCACTGAACGCCTGTGAGAGTCCGACGGGGCACTTCACTCACTCATCGGCGCCTGATCTCGGTGAAAGCCATCGCATTGCGTGGTCCGGCGTCTCCCCGTTGACACTTGGTGCCAAGTTTTGGAACAATTTGCCCGCGTGACCCTTCGGCGCAGGCCACGGTTTGAGCCGGGGGCCTTTGCTCAGGGTTCCGCCCCACGGGCGGAGTGACAGGGGCCACGGGTTGCCAGTCGGGGAGAACCGGTGGGACTCCACATGCCCTCGACGGGCTCCTGGTATGATGTGCAACCCGAGCGTCGCAAGAGGAACGAAAGCCGGATGGGGAACGCGGGGAATGCGGTATGGCAGGGGTTTGTGGCGCACTATCGAAGTGCGCTGCAGCACTATGTCGAGGGAGCCGGAGAGGCCGCGCTGGAACAAGCGTATGAATTGGGACGGCGAGCCATTGCTGAAGGGCTCGGCGTGCTGGAGATGGCGATGGCGCACGAGGAAGCGCTGAAGCAGGTGCTGACCGGCGCCCGCGAGTCAAACGGCACGGTGGAGGCGGTCAAAGCCGCGCAGTTCTTCGCGGAGAGTCTCTCCCCATTTGAAATGACCCACCGGGGTTTTCAGGAGGCGAACGCCAAATTGCGGTCGTTATCCGAGCATCTCCAGTCCGTTCGGGAAGAGGAACGGGCTAAAATTGCAAGAGACATTCATGATGAATTGGGCCAGGTGCTGACCTGTTTGAAGATCGACCTCTCGTGGGTGCGTCGCAGGATCACGGGTGACCCTGTTCCGGCGGCCCGCCGGGCCGCCTCGCCGTCCCGATCCGGCGTCGGTCGGCGCAACGGCATGCGGCCCTTGGATGAGAAGCCGCTTTGGGACAAGACCCGGGCGATGTTGTCGCTCATCGATCAGACGATCCAATCGGTGCGGAGGATTGCCACTGAATTACGGCCGCCCATTTTGGATGATCTCGGCCTGGCGGCCGCCATCGAATGGCAGGCGCAGGAGTTTCATGCCCGCACGGGGATTGCGTGCCGGGTGGTGTTGCCGCCCAAGAAGGTGACCCTGGATCAGAAGCGTTCGACGGCCATGTTCCGGATCTTTCAGGAAGCGCTGATCAACGTCGCGCGCCATGCGGGGGCCACGCGCGTCGGCATCGGTTTGAGGAAGAAGGGCGACGCCCTGGTCCTGGAAGTGAAGGACAACGGCAAAGGGATCGCCGAGAAAGAGATCACGGCGGTGCGCTCGCTCGGGTTGCTGGGCATGCGTGAACGCGCCCTTGTGTTCGGCGGCGAGGTGGCGATCACCGGCGTGCCGGGCAGGGGGACGACCGTCACCGTGCGCATTCCCATCGCCGATTCCTGAGAAGGGATCGGCGGGCGGATGGTGACGCCATGACGCGCGTCGAGGCGCTGGAGTGCCATGATCAACATTCTCATTGCGGATGACCACGCCATTGTCCGGGAGGGGTTGAAGCAGATTCTGGCGGAGACCCACGACCTGGTGGTCAAGGGTGAGGCGCGGAACGGGCACGAGGTGCTGCACAAGGTGCGCACCGGTGCGTGGGACGTCGTGATCCTCGACCTGGCCATGCCGGGCCCGGGCGGATTGGACATCGTCAAAGAGCTCAAGCGCGAGCGGCCGCACCTGCCCCTGCTCGTGCTGAGCATTCATCCGGAGGATCAATACGCGGTCCGGGTGTTGCAAGCCGGCGCCTCCGGCTATATGACAAAGGAAAGCGCGCCGGAGGAACTCATCACGGCCATCCGGAAAGTGACCGCGGGGGGGAAATATATCAGCCAGTATGTGGCGGAGAAGCTGGTGCGCAACCTGGGAAGAGATGCCGAGCGCCCCCCCCATGAAGCCCTGTCCGACCGCGAATACCAGGTCATGTGCCTGATCGCATCGGGCAAGACGGTCAAGGAGGTCGCCACAGAGATGGCGCTGAGCGCCAAGACCGTCAGCACCTACCGCGCCCGCATTCTGGAGAAGATGAAGATGAAGTCGAATGCGGACCTGATCCGCTACGGCCTGCGTCATCAGCTGGTCGATTAACCCGCTGCCGTCCAGCGGGCTGTCGAGCGGTTCTCGGCCGCCGTGTAGGGAAAATCCCTACATGGCATGGTGGCGGCGCCCTACAAAAAAATCAAAGAGGGGCTGATGGTGTTTTCCATCACATCGATTACAATAGCGAAGGGTTGAATTGCGATAAATGAGCTTGATCAAGAAAGGAGCATCGTCCATGGCCAAGCAAGAGGAGGCGACGTTTATACAGTCCGCAGCGGAATCTCCCACCGCTCTGTTGCGCGAATTGGTCGCGCACCTTCGTCAAAACCGCACCCAACTTCGCGAGGAATGGGCGCGGCGCATTACCGAAGCCGGCCTGCTGACGGCCATGAGCCGGGAGGAGGTCTTCGCCGAAGCCACGACCGTCTACGACAATTACGTCGCCGTGCTCGAGACGGGCAGCGTCGAAGCGCTGGAAGCCTACGCCCGCGACCTGTCCGAGCGCATCATCCCGCGGGGGGTTGAAACCCACGAGGTCTTGGGGATCGTGCTGCTGCTCCGGGACGTGCTCGCCCGGTCGCTCTTTAAAAAATATCAGTCGGATATCGCCCTGCTGAACCGCGTGCTGGACGCCTACGAGCCCGCGGCAAACCGGATCGCCAACACGGTGGGCGTGAGCTTCGTCCAGGAGCGCGAGCGCGTCATCCGCCAGCAGCAGGAGGCCATTCGTGAATTGTCCACGCCCGTCCTCCAGGTCCGCGCCCGGCTGCTCATTCTCCCGATCATCGGCGTCATCGATCCGCAACGCGCCCGCCAATTGACCGAGCAACTGCTGCGGGGAATCCGCTCCAACCGCGCCAAGGTGGTCGTCATCGATATCACGGGCGTGCCGGCGGTGGACGCGACGATCGCCAACCATCTGGTCCAGGCGGTGGACGCCTCCAGGCTGATGGGCGCCACGGTGATCGTGACCGGCTTGTCCTCCTCGATCGCCCAGACGCTGGTGACGATCGGGGTCGATCTGGCCAAGATGAAGACCGTCGGCGACCTGCAGGGCGGCATCGAAGAGGCCGAACGGCTGTTGGGCTACAAGGTGTCGAGGGTCGGGGAAGCGCCGGCGCAAGAAGAGACCGGTTAGTCAGGATCAGCCATGCGCGTGCCCATTCTCAAACAACACAGTTACCTCATTGCCTCGATCCAATCCGCGCTGACGGACGACGACCTGCTGCAACTGCGGGATGATCTGGTCGCGCAGATCGGGCGATTCCGCTCCCGGGGCGCCATCGTGGACGTGACGGCGCTGGATGTGATGGACTCGTTCGCGGTCCGGACGCTGCGCGGCGTGGCGCATATGATCAGATTGCGCGGCGCGCAGACCGTCATCGTCGGCATTCAGCCGGAGGTGGCGTTTTCGATGGTGCAGTTGGGATTGACGCTGGAGGAGGTGGCGACCGCGTTGGACCTGGAGGAAGGGCTCGCCTACCTGGACGATCAGCCAAAGAGCAACGGTCGACATGGCGAATGACATGCAGGTGGGGATCAGCACGTCCGCCGATATTGTGACCGCGCGGCAGCGGGGCCGCGAGCTGGCGTCGGAACTGGGTTTCTCCGGCAGCGACCTGACGGTGCTGGCCACGGCCATCTCGGAGGTGGCGCGCAACATCATCGAGCATGCCAAGGAGGGCGAAGTCATCTTGGAGCCGACCCACAACGGTTCGAAGCAGGGCATTCTGATCATCGCAAGTGACAGGGGGCCGGGTATTCCCGATGTCGACCGCGCGCTCCAGGACGGCTATTCGTCAGGGAAGGGGCTCGGGTTGGGGCTGCCCGGGGCCAAGCGGCTCATGGATGAGTTCAAAGTCGTGTCGGAAGTCGGGAAGGGGACGACGGTGACGATGAAAAAATGGGTGCGGTGAACGGGAGCGGGGCGGCAGGCGATGAGGGTTTTCGATAAAAGTCATCGATTGATTGAATGGGGGGTGGCGGCCAGGCATCATGGGGTTGAGGCGGAATCGGGCGACTGCTGCGTCGTCCAGCAGTCGACGAGGGGGGCCCTCGTCGCGGTGATCGACGGGGTGGGCCACGGCGCCGAGGCGGCCAGGGTGGCCAGAACGGCGGCCGCGGTCCTGGAGAAATACGCCGACGAATCGGTCATCGAGCTGGTGCAGCGTTGTCACCGGCAGCTTCTTTCGATGAGGGGGGCGGTGATGACCCTGGCTTCGTTTGATGCGGTCGACGGGACGATGATGTGGCTGGGCGTCGGCAACGTCGAAGGCGTTCTGCTCCGGACGGATCCAACGGCCACGCCCAATATCGAGAGTCCGGTGCTGCGTGGAGGGGTCGTCGGCTATCAACTCCCGCCGCTGCGCGCCTCGGTGATCCCCGTGAGGCGGGGCGATACGTTGATCCTGGCGACCGATGGGATCCGGAGCGGGTTTGCCGAGCGGTCGGTCTTGCATGATTCACCGCAGAAGACCGCGGACGCCATCCTGGCCCGGCACGGGAAAGAAACGGACGACGCGCTGGTGTTGGTGGCGCGTTACCTCGGGCGCGCGTCATGAGCGACGCGGTGCAGGAGCTTCGGGGCCACTACCAATCCGCCTTGCAGGATTACCTGTTATCGGGAGCCGGTGAGGCCGCCTTGCAGCGGGCGTATGAACTCGGGCGCCGGGCGCTGGCGGAGGGACTGGGGGCTCTGGAGATGGCGGCGCTGTATCATCAAGCGCTCGTGTCGGTCCTGGCGGGGGTCCTGGTCCCCCAGGACGGTGCCCGGACCGTCCGGGCGGCCGAGAATTTCCTGATGGAAAGCCTGTCGGCGTTCGAGATGACCCACCGTGG
>JACQCE010000090.1 GCA_016201765.1 Nitrospirota bacterium | reverse complement strand
CGCACCCCCCAGCGCGCCAAGCCCGCCACCGCCAGCGCAATCACGGCCGCGATTCCGGCGACTCCCATCATCGTTCGGCGGGTCATCGTCCGGTCATTATAAGGGGCGGCGTTCTCCCGCCACAAGGCCCGCGGCCGGGTTTGATCCTCATTGAGCGGCGTGTGATAATCGTCCGATATGATCAAGCCGACGCTGAAAGCCGGTCTGCTCTACTTCATGCTCGTTTTTGGGGCCGGATTTCTCCTCGGTCCCATCCGGATCTTCTGGCTGGTTCCGCGCGTCGGCGAACGGGCGGCCGAACTGATCGAAGCGCCGATCATGCTGGTGGTGACGGTCGTCGCGGCGCGATGGGTGGTGCGCCGGCTCATCGTTCCTCCGGCGCCGTTGAAGCGGCTGGCAATCGGCGTCACGGCATTGAGCCTGATGCTGATCGCCGAGTTCACTGTTGCCCTGGGGCTGCGGGGGTTAACAATCGGGGAGTATCTGGCCGGTCGAGACCCCGTGTCGGGGACGGTCTATCTCGCGCTGCTGGGCCTTTTCGCCCTCATGCCGGCGTGCATCCCAGAAAAATAACTCATCCCCATTTTTTTCTATGGGGTGCGGGTAGCGTCGTGTTATACTGGCCAAAATACATTGAGGGGAGGCACTCCTCCCCGAGTCTCCCTGATCCAGACGGGAGGCGACCCATCAGCCGGGCAACGGCGGTCCGGCACACATGGGGACGAGCGGGTTCTGGGCCTGCTCGGCGCAGTGCATCGCCGATGAGAGGAGGTGGTCCAGTGGGCAGTACCAACCCTACGGCGAGTGAGGTGGCAGCGTCTTAGTCGCCGCAAAGTCGGGGGACAGATTTCAAATCTGTCCCCACCCGTAGCCTGGGACGTTGTCCCAGTGCCACCGGACCCGGAAGCGCCTGCCCGACGCAGGCGGGCGGACACCGTAGCCGCCTTGGGATCATCACGATCCGCTTCCGGGTGTAGTTTTTACAATCCACTCTCCATTTTCTACTCTCCACTTTCTCTCTACGGCAAAGTACTCGAGAATGGAAAGTGGAGAGTAGAGAGTAGTAATCCACTTTCCACTTTCTATTTTCGGTTGTACCGCAAACTGCGTGAGAGTGGAGAGTAGAGAGTGGAAAGTAGATTGACAATCTCCTGATTGTCTTCCGGCAGTGGCGTGGGGTACACTTTCCGTTATGCGACTTTCGACCGGAACGATCCATCGTGCAGCGGCCCTCTGCGCCGTCCTGATTGCCGGTGTCCTGCCGGCCTGCGGCCAGGGCGGCGGCCCGCCCGCGTTCCCTCCGCCGGAAGTGTCGGTTGTCACCGTCGAACCGCGCGATCTGCCTGCGACGTTCGAATATGTGGGGCAGGTGGCCGGCAGCCGGGAAGTCGAAGTCCGATCCCGCGTCTCGGGCATTCTCGAGCGGTGGAATTATAACGAGGGGCAGCCGGTCCAGGCCGGCGAAAGCCTCTTCACCATCGACCAGAAACCGTTCCAGTCCGCGCTCGCCAAAGCCGAAGCGGAGCTGGCCAGCGCTGAGGCGCGCCTGGCCCAGGCGTCGCGCAATGTGGCGCGGCTCAAGCCGCTGCGGGAAGAGGAGCTGGTCAGCCAGCAGGTGTATGACGACGCCATCTCCAGTGAGCAGGTGGCCTCGGCCGGCATGCAGGCCGCGCAGGCGGCGCTCACCCAGGCGCGGCTGAACCTCTCCTACACCCGCGTCGAAGCGCCGATCTCCGGGATTACCAGCCGCGCGCTCAAGTCGGAGGGCAGTCTGGTGGAGGCGCAGCAGACGCTCCTGACGACCATCTCACAGATCGACCCGATCCACGTCATCTTCAGCTTCACCGAGAGCGAGCATTTGAAATTCACCAAGGCCGTGGCCGACGGCCGGTTGAAACTCCCCAGGGGCGGCACGTTCGACGTCAACTTAAAACTGGCCGACGGCAGCGAATATGCCCGCGCCGGCAAAGTGGACTTCACCGATGTGCGGGTCAACACGGCCACCGGCACGATCGAGGCCCGCGCCGTCATCGCCAATCCCAAGCATCTCCTGCGCCCCGGCCAGTTCGCGCGGGTGCAATTGTCCGGCGCCGTTCGGCCCGGCGCGATCGCGATTCCCCAGCGGGCCGTGTTGGAAGGGCCGGGGACGAAGATCGTCATGACCGTGAACAAGGAAGGGCTGGTCGAGCCGCGGTCCGTCGAGGTCGGCGATTGGACCGGCGAGGACTGGGTGATCACCGGCGGGTTGGCCGCCGGGGATGCGGTGATTGTCGACGGCGTGGTGAAAGCGCGTCCCGGCTCGCCGGTGACGATCGCGAAAACGCCGGCCGCGTCATCATCTGAAAAGGCGGCCGCCGGATCATCGGACAATGCGGCGAATCGCTCCCCCAACGCGCCGACCTCCCCTCCGGGAAAAATGTCATCCGATAAAAAGCCGGCCGCCTCTCCGACGGCGTCCCGCTAGAGCCGCGCGGTGTTCTCCCGCTTTTTCATCGACCGACCCATCTTCGCCGCGGTGCTGTCCAGTTTCCTCGTGCTCGCGGGTTTAGCCGCCATGCGCACGCTCCCGATCGCGCAATATCCCGAGATCGCGCCGCCCGTCGTGACCGTCCGCGCCTTCTATCCGGGCGCCTCGGCCGAGGTGCTGGAGCAGACGGTGGCCGCGCCGTTGGAAACGCAGATCAACGGCGTCGATCAGATGCTCTACATGAGCTCGAACTCCGGCTCCAACGGCACGCTGGAGATCAGCATCACGTTCGAGATCGGCACCGACGTCGACCAGGCCGCGGTCAACGTCAACAACCGCGTCAAACAGGCCGAGGCGCGTCTGCCACTGGAGGTCCGCCGGCAGGGCGTGACGGTCGAAAAAAGCTCCTCCGCCTTCTTACAGGTCCTGGCTTTCTATTCACCCGACGGCCGGTTTGACGATCTGTTCGTCAGCAACTACGTCACGCTCAACATTCTCGATACGATCAAGCGCATTCCGGGCACGACCAACGTCCAGATTTTCGGCGCCAAGGACTACGCCATGCGCATCTGGCTCCGGCCCGACCGGATGGCGCAATTGAAGCTGACCACGGGCGACATCCTCCGGGCGCTCAACGAGCAGAACGCCCAGTTCGCCGCCGGCAAGGTGGGCCAGACGCCGACGGGCGGGCCGCAGGAGATGGTCTTCTCCGTGACAACCAAGGGCCGGCTCTCGGAGGTCGGGGAGTTCGAGCAAATCATCCTCCGGTCGAATCCGGACGGCTCGGCGCTGCGGCTCAAAGATGTCGCGCGTGTCGAACTCGGCGCCAAGGACTACGATTTCATCGGCCGCGTCAACGGCCGGCAGGCGGCGCTGATGGGCATCTTCCTCCAGCCGGGCGCCAACGCGCTGGAGGTCGCGGACGACGTCGCGGCCGAGATGAAGCGCCTCTCCGCGCAGTTTCCGGCCGGCTTCGAGTCCGCCAACGTCTACGACACGACCCGGTTCGTCAAAGTTTCGATCCGCGAAGTGGTCAAAACCCTGGGTGAGGCGATGGTGCTCGTCTTTCTCGTGGTCTACCTATTCCTCCAGAACTGGCGCGCGACGCTCATCCCCTTCGCCGCCGTGCCGGTCTCGCTCATCGGCACGTTCGCCGGACTGTTTCTGCTCGGCTACTCGATCAACACGCTCACGCTCTTCGGCATGGTGCTGGCCATCGGCATCGTGGTGGACGACGCCATTGTCGTCCTGGAAAACGTCGAGCGGATCATGCGCGAGGAGGGCAAGCGCGCGCGCGAGGCCGCCATCCAGGCGATGGAGGAGGTGACCAGCCCGATCATTGCCATCGTGCTCACGCTGTGCGCCGTTTTTGTCCCGATCGCGTTTTTGGGCGGGCTGGCCGGCGAGCTCTACCGGCAGTTCGCCGTCACGATCACGATTGCCGTGGTGCTCTCCGGCATCATCGCGCTCACACTCACCCCCTCGCTCTGCGTCCTGCTGCTCGGCCGGCCGCACCAGCCGCCGGGGCGGTTCTTTCAACGATTCAATATCTGGTTCCATCGCGTCACCGGCCGGTACGCCGACGGCGTCGCCTGGGTGATCCGCCGCGGCGCGATCGGGGTGACGCTCTTCGCCGGCATGGTGATCATTGCCGCCGGTTTGTGGAAGTTTACGCCGGGCAGCCTCGTGCCGGATGAAGACCAGGGCTATTACATCGGCGCCGTCTTTCTGCCGGACGGCGCCACGCTGCAACGGACCGACCGGGTGGTGGGCGAGGTGCTCAAGGCGATCCAATCCAACCCGGCCAACGAATATGCCGTCGCCTTCACCGGCATGGATTTCTTGGGCGGGGGCTTCCGAAACAGCGCGGCCACGATCTTCGTCACCCAGCACCACTGGGACGACCGGAAGGCCGGCACGCAGGAGTTGGTCGGCGACTTTTTCATGAAAACCGGAGGCATCAAGGAGGGGATGGCGATCGCCTTCGCCCCGCCGCCGATCTTCGGCCTGGGCAATGCCGGCGGCTTCGAATTCTACATCCAGAACCGCGGCGACGGCGGCACGAAACGGCTCGTGGAGGTGATGAACCAGTTTCTGGCCGCCGCCAATCAAAACCCCATGCTCGCGGGCACGCAAACGCTCTGGCGGTCGAACGTGCCGGAGCTCTACGTCGACGTCGACCGGGAAAAGGCCGAAGCGCTCGGCGTGCCGCTCAACGATCTGTTCGACACGCTCGCGGCCACGCTCGGCTCCTACTACGTGAACGACTTCAACCGCTCCGGCCGCACCTGGCAGGTGCTGATGTCGGCTGAGCCCGCCTACCGCAACAGCCCGGCATCGATCGGCGAGCTCTACATCCGCTCCACCAAGGGCGAGATGGTGCCGGTCAAGGCGCTGGCCCGGATCAACTACAGCTCGGGGCCCGATTCGCTCACACGCTTTAACAATCTCCCGGCCGTCAAGCTGATGGGGCAGGCCGCGCCGGGCGTCTCCTCCGGCCAGGCGATCCAGGTGATCGAGTCGATTGCCAAGCAGGTGCTGCCGCCCGATTTCACGTACGACTGGGGCGGGGCGTCGTTTCAGGAGAAAAAATCATCCGGGACGGCCGGATTGGCGTTGGGCATGGCCGTGGTCATGGTGTTTCTCATTCTGGCCGCGCAGTATGAAAAATGGTCGCTGCCGCTCTCCGTCCTCATGGCGCTGCCCTTCGGCACGTTCGGCGCGCTGGCGGCGGTTTGGATCAACAATTTGCTGCCGATGCCCTATTACCTGGCGATGGGGATCCCCTGGTTGCAGGGGTTGCTCTCGCCGCTCTCCCACGTCGCGCGTTTGAGCAACGACGTCTACTTTCAAATCGGCCTGGTCACGCTGCTGGGGCTCGCGGCCAAGAACGCCATCCTGATCGTCGAATACGCCGTGCTCAAACATCACGAAGGGTTGTCCCCGTCGGCCGCCGCGCTGGAGGCGGCCCGGCTTCGGTTCCGGCCGATCTTAATGACCTCGATGGCGTTCATCCTTGGCGTCGCCCCGTTGGCTTTTTCCACCGGCGCGGGGGCCGGCGCGCGTCATGCGGTGGGCACCGGCGTGATGGGGGGGATGCTGGCGGCGACGTTCCTGGCCATCTTCTTCGTGCCGATGTTCTTCAAGTTGATCACCGACCGGCACCTGATCGAACGCCGCGCCACGGCCCAGATCCAGGAAGAGATTGAGAGGCATAAAACGAAGAGGTAGAGAATGGAAAATGGAGAGTAG
This sequence comes from Nitrospirota bacterium, assembly GCA_016201765.1. Classification (GTDB taxonomy): domain Bacteria; phylum Nitrospirota; class Nitrospiria; order JACQCE01; family JACQCE01; genus JACQCE01. Next base: position 17,556 of record JACQCE010000090.1, on the reverse strand, counting down.
AGAGTAGAAAGTAGATGGAGTAATCCACTCTCCACTTTCCACTCTCTAATTTCCGTTTTACACCGAAGGACCAGAGATTGGAATGTGGAGATGAGAAAGTAGATTGAGCAATCCACTTTCCATTCTCTATTTTCCATTCTCCTCCTGCCGGCTTCGAGGTCGGGTGTTTTTCACCCCCGTTTTTTCTTGACAGCCTGCAACTCTCCACGCTCAACAACATAAAAATGGGTGAGAGCTTGGTAGTGGGTCAGTTTGGCAAAAATGGGGACACGTCCCAATTTCATTGGTTGCCGCGCGCAGCATGAGGAAATTGGGACGTGTCCCTATTTTTGATTTTTGAGACATGTCACGGTGAAACTGGCCCACTACCGAGAGCTTCGGTCTCACCTATTGTGAAAATTTTTGGGATACAAACGCCCTCCGCCACGGAGACTTCTGTGGTGGAGTTTCTGTTTGAGTGAGGAATGACCGCCAGCAATCTGTTTAATTTTGAAACAACAAAAAAGTTCCGCAGATTACTACCGAGACCATAAGCGGCTCGTTGGGACGGTCAAGAAATTGACCTTAATGGACAAGAAATTGACCTTGAAGGTCAATATATTGTCCATTTTTGTCTTATAACGAATATTATCGAATAAAACTCGTGCTGGATATGGGAAAAACTTCATTTTATCATCTATTTTAGATTTTTCTCGAGCATGTTGTTTGCTATAATAACGCTTCAAAATATCTCCTGGGTAAACTTTTTCACGGAGGCCGAGATGGCCGATCCTGTCTATAGTGCCGGGGTGGAGGAGCCCGGCGATGCCCGCCCAAGGGCAAGACGTGCGTGTCGAGTCTTGCCGCCTGCCTGTCACGCGGGATGGTTTTCCCCGCCGCTGTCCGTCTTTGAGAAATCCATCGGCATTGTTATCTTTCTCTGCGGGACGACTGCGCCTCGTCGGCGTCTGGACGTTGTGGCAGCCCGTCTATAGATTGCACAGGGGATTGCACAGGGAAATCCATGACCGTACGCGGGCAGAGCCCAGGTGTCAGGGGCTGTTGGATCGGCGCCGGATTATTCAACGCCACGGGGGGCTGACCCGGGGGAAGGCTGTGTGGAGGGCGGCGCGATCTTTTACTGTTCGTTGTCCAGGAACGAGGAGAGGCCGGAATGAGTGACAAGGCGGGGATCTTCAACGGGTCGCTGCCTGGGAGTGAGAAAATACCGGGATAGAATGGAGAAGAAAGATGGCGACGGGAACACCACTACGAGTGTTGATCGTGGAAGATTCGGCTGAAGACGCCGAGTTGCTCATCGAGGAACTGCGTCGCGGCGGGTATGATCCCGTTTTTGAACGGGTCGATTCCTCCGCCGCCATGGTCGTTGCCCTGAACAAACAGACGTGGGACATGATCTTCTCCGATTACACCATGCCGAATTTCATGGGGACGGAGGCCCTGGCCCGCGTGAGGGAGCGGGAGCTGGACATGCCGTTTATCTTCGTGTCGGGGACCATCGGCGAGGAAACCGCGGTGGAGGCGATGAAAGCCGGCGCGCAAGATTATGTCATGAAAGCCAATCTGCAGCGATTGCTGCCTGTCGTGGAACGGCAACTTCACGAAGCGGCTGTTCGGCGGCAGCGCAAACGGGAGGAAGAAACGGTTGCCTATCTGGCCTATCACGATCCCCTGACCGATCTGCCGAACCGTAACGTGTTTTTCGACCGCCTGCAACAGGCGGTTCTGACCTCTTATCGTGAGAAAAAACCGCTGGCCGTCCTGCTGATGGACCTGAATCGATTCAAGCAGGTGAACGACGCGTTCGGCCATCAGTGCGGCGATCTATTGCTGAGGCAGATCGGGCCGCGGCTGCGACGGCATCTGCGGGAATCCGATACCATTGCCCGGATGGGCGGGGACGAGTTTGCCATCCTGTTGTTGAACACGCCCATGGAGGGCGCCAGTCTGACCGCGCGAAAGATTTTGAAGGCGCTCGAAGCCCCGTTTGTGTTGAAAGAAGCGACAGTCGAGATAGGTGTCAGCATTGGAATTGCCTTCTATCCCGATCACGGAGAAGAGAGCGATGTGCTCTTCCGGCGGGCCGACATGGCGATGTACATGACCAAGCAAGCGGGCGGCGGTTATACAATCTATGCACCCGAGCATGAGGAGAGCGCCCCTCGTCGGCTGATGCTCACGGGACAATTGCGCCGGGCGATCGAGTATGGAGGGCTGGCGCTGCATTATCAACCACAGATCAGCCTCAAGACGAACCGGGTCATTGGCGTGGAGGCACTGGCGCGTTGGTCGCACCCGCAACTGGGTCAGATCCCGCCGGATGAGTTCATCCCTTTGGCGGAACAAACCGGATTGATCAGGTCGTTGACCCAGTGGGCGCTCAAGACCGTCTGTCATCAACGCGAGGTCTGGAAGGAGGCGGGCGTGACGCTTCCCATTTCCGTCAATCTCTCGGCGACGAACCTGCAGGAAATGCAGTTGCCGGATCAGGTGGCCGAGTTGGTGCGGACCGGCCGCGTGCCGGCGGGCCTGCTGGAGTTCGAGGTCACGGAAAGCATGATCATGGTCAACCCGATGCGCGCCATGCAGGTGCTGACACGTCTGAACACCATCGGCATTCCGTTGGCCATTGACGACTTCGGCACCGGGTATTCCTCATTGGGATATCTCAAAAAAATGCCGGTGCAAAAGATCAAGATCGATAAATCGTTTATTATCGACGGCCTTGAGGACAAGGGCAAGGGCAATGGCAATGGCGTGATTGTGCAGTCGATCATCAACCTGGCCCATAGTCTGGATCTCGAAGTCGTGGCCGAAGGGGTGGAGGATCAGTCCACGATGGATCGGCTTGCCGCCTTCGGATGTGACGCGGCTCAAGGCTATCACATAGGCTATCCCCTTCCCGCCGGAGAACTGACCGCCTGGTTGAGGGAATCGCATCGGGAGATGTGACGGCCATGTGTTCCAGCAGGAGGGCGAAGCGGAAGATCGCGCCGCATGAACATTTAGAACAGGAGGGGTCCCATTCTTAACGCTGGAATGACTCGATCACGATGGCAATTTGCTGCCGTGATGGGTTTGACTGCTGCTCTATGTATTGGGATCGGGCTTGCCGCTGCTGTAGCCAAGGCGGAAGTGACCGTCGTTGCGGCGAGATCGCCGGCGGATCTTTCGAACCTGACGATTGAGGAGCTGGCCAATATCGAGATCACCTCGGTCTCGAAAAAACCGGAGCCTCTGAGCGACGCCGCCGCCGCCGTGTACGTGATTACGCGCGAGGACATCCGCCGGTCCGGCGCCACCAGCATCCCGGAAATCCTGCGGCTGGCGCCGAACCTTGAGGTCGCGCGCGTGAACTCGAACCAATACGCCATTTCGGCGCGGGGGTTCAACAGCACCACGGCGAACAAGCTCCTTGTGTTGATCGATGGGCGCACCGTCTATACGCCGCTCTACTCCGGCGTCTTCTGGGACGTGCAGGACGTGTTGATCGAGGACATCGAGCGCATCGAGGTCGTCAGCGGACCGGGCGGCACGCTCTGGGGCTCGAATGCCGTGAACGGCGTCATCAACATCATCACGCGTCATTCCCGCGACACAACGGGCGCGTTTGCCGGCGTCGGGGCGGGGATCGAAGACCGCCTCGACATCGGCGCGCGCTACGGCGGCCGGCTGGGCGAGCATCTGACCTACCGCCTCTACGCCAAGGGTTTCGAGCGCGACGACACGGAGACCGGCGGCGGCGCGAGCGTGCAGGATTCCTGGAACAAGGGGCAGGCGGGATTCCGAACGGACTGGACCGGTGTGACTGATACGCTCACGCTCCAGGGCGATCTCTATGACGGGTCGATCGACCAGATGGTCAACGGCGACAAGACGATTTCCGGCGCCAACGTGCTCGGACGCTGGAGCCGGACGCTTCACGGCGGGTCGGTCATCGAGGTTCAGACCTATTACGACCGGACCCGCCGGTTCTACCCCGGCACATTTGGCGAGATTCTCAATACCTACGACATTCAGGCGCAGCATCGCTTCTCATTGGGCGCCCGCCACGATATCGTCTGGGGCGGGGGCTACCGCCTGATGCGTGACGACGTCACCAACAGCGCAGTGCTGGCGTTTCTGCCGGCGAGTCGCGTGCTCAACTTGTTCAATATCTTTCTCCAGGACGGCATCGCGCTCGGTGCGCGTGTGCAACTGACGCTGGGCCTGAAGCTCGAGAACAACCGCTACACGAGGCTTGAAGTCCAGCCCAATATCCGCCTGGCATGGAAACCGGCCGACCACATGCTCCTGTGGTCGGCTGTTTCAAGGGCGGTACGGACGCCCTCGCGTCTGGATCGCGACTTGTTTGCTCCCGCCAGCACGCCATTTTTCCTTGCCGGCGGGCCCAATTTTGACTCGGAAACGCTGATCGCCTATGAGGCCGGCTATCGTGTGCAGCCGATTACCAGGGCCACCGTCTCAATTTCCGCTTTTTACAATGTCTACGACAAACTCCGCAGCCTCGAACCGGCGCCGGGCGGTCCGCCCCCATATGTGCTCGACAACAAAATGAAGGGGCACACCTACGGCGTGGAAACGTGGGGCAGTTACAGCGTGACCGACTGGTGGCGGCTGAGCGCCGGGTACACGTACCTCAAAATGCGGCTGCATCTGCTGTCCGGCAGCGGCGATCCGACCGGCGTGCCGGGCGCTGGCAACGACCCGACGCACCAGGCGTCGGCGCGCTCGATGATCAATCTGCCCTACAACCTGGAATTCGATCTCGCGGTGCGAGCGGTCGGCAATCTGCCCGCGCCGGCCGTGCCCAGCTATGTCGCGCTTGACGCGCGGCTCGGCTGGATCGTCTGGCGCGGCGCCGAGATTTCGGTCATGGGATCCAACCTGCTGGACCGGCGTCATCCGGAGTTTGGAGCGGCGCCGGCGCGGAGCGAACTGGAGCGCACCGTCTACGGGAGGGTGCGATGGACCTTTTGATGAAGGCGCTGTGCGCGACGCCGGGCCTTCGCCAGCGCGCCGTCTCGGCCGTTTGTGCCGCTCTCTGTATCGCGCTGGCGCCCGTGGCGGCCGTCCCGGCCGAGCCCCTGGAATACGCCGTCAAAGCGGCGTTTATTTATAACTTTGCAAAATTTGTCGAGTGGCCGACACCGTCATCCGGGCAGGCATCCGAGCAGGACGGCGTCTTCGTCATTGGAATACTGGGCCAGGATCCGTTCGGAGGCGCGCTGGATGAGATGGTCGCGGGGAAAACGGTCCGGGACAAGAAAATAACGGTGAAGCGGTTTTCGAACATCGAGGACGCCATGAACAGCCACATTGTATTTATCGGCCATTCGGAGAAAGAGACCATCGCCCGGATTATCAAGCGCCTGGACGGCGCGCCGGTTCTGACCGTCAGCGACATCGGGCGATTCGCCGAACTGGGCGGCATGATTGAATTGGTGATCGATCAGAACCGGGTTCGTTTTGCGATCAATGTCGCCGCCGTGGAGCAGGCGGGATTGAAGCCCAGTTCCCAGTTGCTGAAATTGGCCCGTATCGTCACGAGTCCGGTGAAGGCAAAGGAGTGATCGTGTTCACCGCGTTTCGAGATCTTCCGATCCGTCATAAGTTGATGCGGATCAGCATGCTGGTCAGCGCCTCGGTGCTGCTGCTGGCCAGTTTGGGTTTTATTGTGTATGAGTTTGTCACGTTCCGGGATACGATGGTTCAGAGCCTCTCCGCGCAGTCCGAAGTGCTCGGGGTCAATGCCGTCTCGGCGTTGCTCTTTAACGATCCGGCGTCCGCGACGACGATGTTGGCGGCGCTGCGGGTCAGACCCAATATTGTATCCGCGGCCGTGTACACGGCCGAGGGCAAATTGTTTGCCCGATACGTGCGGAACGATGGGGCGACGATGTTTCAATTACCGGAACAGATCATGGAGAAAGAAACGACCCAGCGGTTCCAGGGCGGCTCGTTGTTTCTGTTTCGACCGATCATCTCCGATGGGGAGCGGGTCGGGGCGGTCTACATTCAGTCCGACCTCAAGGCCATGTCGGATCGCTTAAAACGTTATGCGGCGATCGTGGTCGGCGTGCTGGCGATTTCCCTGTTGACGGCTTACGGGGTGTCTTCCAGCCTGCAAGGCAGAATTTCCGAACCCATCCTGCATCTGGCCCGGACGGCCCGGACCGTTTCTCTGGAGAAGGATTATTCCGTCCGCGCCACAGCAGCGAGCCGGGATGAAATCGGTCAACTGGTCGAGACCTTCAATGACATGCTGGCCCAGATCCAGGTGAGGGAAGAGGCGCTGCAGAAGGCCCACGATCAATTGGAACAAAAGGTGGAGGAGCGGACACGGGAATTGCAGCAGGAAATTTCCGAGCGCAAGCGGGCGGAAACGAAGTTTCGGGGGCTGTTGGAGTCGGCGCCGGACGCGATCGTCATCGTCAACCGGGACGGCCGGATCGTCCTGGTCAATGCCCAGACCGAGCGGCTGTTCGGCTATCGGCGGGACGAATTGCTCGACCAGCCGATTGAACTCCTGGTGCCGGAGCGGTTCCGGGGCGGCCATGTGGGGCATCGCACCGGCTACCTTGGTGATCCGCGATTCCGGGAAATGGGGGCGGGGCTGGAGCTGTATGGGCAACGCAAGGACGGCGACGAATTTCCGGTGGAGATCAGCCTGAGTCCCTTGGAAACGGAGGAAGGCATATTGGCGATGAGCGCCATCCGGGATGTCACCGAGCGCAAACGGGCGGAAGCGGAGATGGAGGAACTCAATGCCCAGTTCGAGGCGGCGAATAAGGAATTGGAGGCCTTCAGTTACTCGGTCTCGCACGATCTTCGCGCGCCGTTGCGCCACATCAATGGGTTCGTCGAACTGCTCAAAGAGCATGCGGGGGCCCGGTTTGATGCGCAGGGCCAGCATTACATGACCACGATCATCAATTCAGCCAGACGGATGGGCAGCTTGATCGATGATCTGCTGGTCTTTTCGAGGATGGGGAAGTCCGAGATGCAGATGGGGATGGTCAATCTCGATCGGCTCGTTCAAGAGGTCATCAATGATTTCCAGACCGAGACGCAGGACCGTGAGATCTCCTGGAAAATCGGCGGTCTGCCGGAGGTCCGCGGGGATGCGGCCATGCTGCGGCAGGTCTGGGCCAATCTGATCGGCAACGCCGTGAAGTACAGCCGTCCCAGAGCAAAGGCCGAGATCGAGATCGGGAGCCGGTTGGAAGGAACGGACCATGTCTGCTTTGTCCGCGATAATGGCGTGGGATTCGACCCGCAATATGCCGGCAAACTCTTCGGCGTATTTCAGCGGCTGCATAGCGCGGACGAATTCGAGGGGACCGGCATCGGCCTGGCCAATGTGCAACGGATCATTCGACGCCACGGGGGCCGTGTGTGGGGGGATGGTCGCGTGGACGGCGGCGCGGTCTTTCACTTTTCGTTGCCGAAGCGAGAGGAGGATCGGGATGGATGACTTAAAGAGCATCTTGCTGGCTGAGGATAATACGGAAGACGTCGAACTGACCCTGGCGGCGTTGTCGGAATACAATCTTGCCAATAAGGTGGTCGTGGCCCGGGACGGCGCCGAGGCGCTTGACTACCTGTATTGCCAGGACAAGTTTAAGACCCGGCCGGCCGGAAATCCCGCCGTCATCCTGCTCGACTTAAAGATGCCGAAAGTGAACGGGCTGGAGGTCCTGCGGAAGATTCGGGCCGATGACAAACTGAAAATGATCCCCGTGGTCATGCTGACCTCGTCCCGCGAGGAGCCCGACTTGGTGCAGAGTTACACGCTGGGCGTGAACGCCTATGTTGTGAAACCGGTGAACTTTAAGGAGTTTGTCGGCGCGGTCAAACAGCTCGGCGTCTTTTGGGCGCTGCTCAACGAACCGCCGCCCGGCAGCGTCAAAAAACCGAACAGGTGACCAGCGGGAGGAGAACCGGATGGGAACACCACTGCATGCGTTGATCATCGAGGATTCGGACAACGACGCGGAACTCCTCGTTCGGGAACTGCGGCGCGGGGGCTATGAGCCGGCATATGAACGGGTGGAGTCGGCCGCCGCGATGAACGCCGCGCTTGACCGACAGAACTGGGATATCGTGTTCTCCGATTACTCGATGCCGAACTTCAACGGCATGGCGGCGTTGAATCTGATCAGGGAACGGGGTTTGGATATGCCGTTCATCTTTTTATCGGGAACGATCGGGGAAGACACCGCGGTGACGGCGATGAAGCAGGGCGCGCAGGATTACATCATGAAAGGGAACCTCAAGCGGCTGCTGCCGGCCGTGGAGCGGGAGTTGCGCGAGGGTGAAATCCGTCGGGAGCGCAAACGGGCGGGGGAGTTGATCCAGCGACTTGCCTATTATGACACCCTCACCGATCTGCCCAATCGGACCCTGCTGCAGGACCGGCTGCGACAGACCATCATGGCCGGCCAGCGCGAGCTCAAGCCCGTGGCCTTGTTGCTCCTGGACCTGAACCACTTCAAGGAGATCAACGACACCCTGGGCCATCACCACGGGGACCTGGTGCTGCAACAGGTGGGACTGCGCCTGCGCGGCGTGCTGCGGGAGTCCGACACCGTCGCACGGCTCGGCGGGGACGAATTCGCGGTGGTGCTCCCGTTGGCGCAGGCCGAGCACGCCGAGCTGGTGGTGCGCAAAATCATGAGCGCGCTGGAACCGCCCATCGTGATACGGGATCTTCCCGTCGCCGTTGAGGCGAGCATCGGCATCGCCCTCTATCCCGATCACGGCGACAGGGCCGAGCTCCTCATCCAGCGGGCCGACGTGGCGATGTATGCCGCCAAGCAGTCGGGCAGCGGGTCGATGGTCTACGCGGCCGAGCACGATCGGCACAGCCCCCGGCGATTGACCCTCATGGGCGAACTGCGCCAGGCGATCGAGCGCAACCAGCTCCTGCTCCACTACCAGCCCAAAATCAACATCAGGACGCACCGGGCCATCGGCGTCGAGGCCCTGGTGCGCTGGAAACACCCGGAGCACGGCCTCATCCCGCCGGATGAATTCATCCCGGCGGCGGAACAGACCGGACTCATCGTTCCGCTGACCCGGTGGGTGCTGCAGGAAGCCGCGCGCCAATGCCGCGCCCTGCACGACGCGGGGATGATGCTCGGCATGGCGGCCAACCTGTCGGTTCGAAACCTTCAGGATCCCAAGCTTCCCGGGCAGGTCGCCGAGGCGCTCGAGGAGTTCGGCGTCAAACCCAACTGGCTGGAGCTGGAGATCACCGAAAGCGCGATGATGACCGACCCGGCGAACGCGCTGCAGGTGCTGACGCAGCTCAATGGGGCAAGGGTCAGGCTCTGTATCGACGACTTCGGCACGGGCTATTCGTCCCTTGGCTATCTGACGAACCTGCCGATCTCGACGATCAAGATCGACAAGTCCTTCGTCATCGGCATGACGGCCAGCAAGAAGGACCTGGTGGCCGTGCGCTCGATCATCGATCTTGGCCATAATCTGGAGCTGAAGGTCGTCGCGGAGGGAGTGGAGAATCAAGAAAGCTGGGATCAACTGGCCGCCCTCGGTTGCGACGCCGCGCAGGGCTACTACATGAGCCGGCCCCTTCCCGCCGATGAGTTGATCCGGTGGCTGAGCGAGTCCCCGTGGGGATTGACGCATGGCTCCGGGGAAGAGGCGCCGGGATAACATCGTTTTACTGCAACGTACTGAAAAATGGAAAGTGGAGAGTAGAGAGTAGATGGAGTAATCCACTCTCCAATTTCTACTTTCCATTTTCCGTTTTCCGCTTTACAGCGAAGTGCTGGAGAGTGGAAGGTTGAGAGTAGAAAGTAGAAAGTAGAAAGTAGAAAGTAGATGAGGTCATCTACTCTCCAATTTCTACTCTCTCATTTCTGTTGTACATTGAAGTGCCGGAGATTGGAAAGTGGAGAGTAGGAAAATAAATCTGCCCCGATATACTTGGATCGCCAGCGGCGGGCCAAGGGCAGCGGGGGAGGGGCGAGGCGCTTATTGCTTGACCAAAGCGTCAAGACACTCCCTGGGGGTGAGAATCCGGATTCCCTTGTATTGTTTGAGCGGCAGAAGATGGCGTTGATCGCCGGTGACGAGGAAGTTCGCATGAGCTTCAACAGCGCATTCCAGGATGCGGTTATCGGTTTCGTCTTGTGGAACGGCCTCTAACGTCATCGTTGGATGAACGATCGTTGCCGCGTCCTTGAGCGCGGCCATGGCATCCCGAACGGCCTGTTCTTTCCATTCGAGTTTTTCTCTCAGGACCCGCTCGGTTTCCTCTAAAATAAAGGAGGACAGGAAGAGGGCAATCGAGCCTTCATTGGCCAGCACCAACAGCTCTTCAGGTTTTCCGCCGAAATGTAACGCGGAGATCAGGACATTGCTGTCCAGAACCACCCGGACCGTCAACGTTTGGCCGTGCGGGTCTCATGAACCAGACCCTCCACATCCTCTTCACGGACGCCCAGTTCCCTGGCTTTCTGCTCTCCGTATTGTCGGAGCGCTTTCCACCGTCGCCCCCACAGGTATTGGCGCAGCGCTTCCCTGATCAGCTCCGATTTGGTCCGAGCTTCCTTTTTGGCCGTCTTTTCCGCAGCCCTGGCCATGTCCGGCGGCAAGGAGATGTTCCATAGAAAGTAGAAAGTAGAAAGTAGAAAGTAGATTACAATCCACTCTCCACTCTCTATTTTCCATTTTCCGCTTTATCATGCACCCCGCGGAACAATATCAGGTGATCGTCATCGGCGGGGGCGCGGCCGGGCTGATGTGCGCGTTGACCGCCGGCCAACGGGGACGCCGCGTGCTGCTGCTGGAGCATGCCGACCAGGTCGGGAAGAAAATCCTGATCTCCGGCGGCGGCCGCTGCAATTTCACCAACCTCTCGGTGGACGCCACGAACTTTCTCTCCGCCAATCCCCATTTTTCCAAATCCGCCTTAAGCCGCTACGGGCCGAAGGACTTTATCGCACTGGTGGAACAACACAAGATTCCCTACCATGAAAAAAAGCTCGGCCAACTTTTTTGTGACGGCAAATCGACCGCGATCGTAAATTTATTGCTGAATGAATGCCGGACCGGCGGCGTGAAGATCCTGACCCGCTGCCGCGTGGCAGCAATCGACCGTCGATCGGACGTCGGCGGGAAACGAACCTTTACCCTCCAGACCAATCTGGGAAGCTATGAGGCCGAATCCCTTGTAATTGCCACAGGCGGGTTGTCCATCCCGAAGATGGGCGCAACCGATTTCGGCTACGGCGTCGCCAAACAGTTTGGCCTCAAGGTCCGGCCCTGCCGGCCGGGGCTGGTTTCTTTGACGCTGGATTCAAAGGATTTACAAGAGATCGAGGGATTGTCCGGAACTTCCGCCGATGCCGTGGTCGCCTGCCGTAACCAGAGCTTTCGAGACGCGATCCTCTTCACGCACACGGGGTTGAGCGGCCCGGCCATTTTACAAATCTCCAACTACTGGGAACCGGGCGATCCGATTACCATCAACCTGCTGCCGGAGTGTGATCTGACTGACGCCATCACACAGTGGCAGCAGGAGCGGCCCAGGGCGGAGCTGAAAACCCTGATCGGTGAGCGATTGACCAAACGGCTGGCGGAACGATGGTTAGAGTCGGTGGGCGAGAACAAACCGGTTTCCCAATACAGCAAAAAAGAGATCGCCGCGATCAGCGCGCGGTTTCATCACTGGCGTGTGGTCCCCTCCGGCCCCAGCGGCTATCGCGTCGCGGAAGTCACCAAAGGGGGAATCGATACCGATGAGCTGTCGTCCAAGACGTTCGAGAGCCACCGGGTGAAAGGGCTCTATTTTATCGGTGAGGTGGTGGATGTGACCGGCTGGCTGGGCGGCTATAACTTTCAGTGGGCCTGGGCGTCCGGGCAGTGCGCCGGGTTGTATGTGTGAACTTTAAATCCACTTTCCACTTTCTACTCTCCATTTTCCGGTTTGACTCTTTACACCGTTCTGCATGCAGAGAATAGAAAATGGAAAGTAGAGAGTAGATTGGCAATCCACTCTCCACTTTCTACTCTCTCATTTCCGTTTTACAGCGAAGTGCCAGAGATTGGAAAGTGGTGAGTAGAAAGTAGATTGAGTGATCCACTCTCCAATTTCTACTTTCCATTTTCCGTTTTTCGCTTTACAGCGCAGTGCTGGAGAGTGGAAATTGGAGAGTAGAAAGTTGATTATTACATCCATTTTCCGCTTTCCGGCGTCGCTTGACTAAGGAGTGATCCTGCCTTAGGGTATGTAGATGCACCTCCGCGCCATGACCTACAACATCCATAGCGGCTTTGGACAGGACGGCTATGACCTTCGCACCATCGTTCGGGCGATCGAGCACGAGCGCCCGGACGTCGTCGCGCTCCAGGAGGTCGATTTTGGGCTGTGGCGAACCGGGTACGTCAACCAGGCCCAATGGTTGGCCGCCCAGCTCGGGATGCACGCGTTCATGGGCGGGACGCGCCGTCAGGGCCGTTACGGCAACGCGCTGCTCACCCGCTGGCCCACGACGTTTGTGAAGAACCATAACCTCACCGTCTGGTCGCAGCCCGGACGGGCCTGCCTGGAGGCGCACCTCATCACCCCGAAAGGCCTGCTCCGCTGCTACGTCACGCACCTGGGGCTGCTGCCCCAGGAGCGCATGGTCCAGGTGAAGCGGCTGACCCGGGAGATCATCGACACCAATGGGAGCCACGAACCGATTCTCCTGATGGGCGATTTCAACACCATGCCGCGAAGCCGCGTCTCGCACCATCTGCGGAGCCGTTTCACCGACGTGTTCGCCGTCGTGGGGAACGGCCGGTCCGCGACCTTCCACGCCCGGCTGCCGGGGGTGCGGTTCGACTATATCTATACCACCAGCCTGACGCCGATCGCCTCCCACGTGGCCGTGACGCCTTGGACCGCCAAAGGGTCTGACCACCTTCCGCTGGTCGCGTCGTTGCGCGCCGCCTTCCGCGTCAAGTGCTCCTGAGGGCGGAAAATGGAGAGTAGGAAGTAGAAAGTAGATCGAGTCATCCACTCTCAACTCTCTACTTTCTAATTTCAGCTTTCACTCTTTTGAAGTAGTTTATATCCTCCATTTTCCTCCTTATGCCCCCCGATTTACCATTTACGATTTACGGGCGGGTCTCTGTGTGGGTGCCGTTTGATTCGAGGGGCGGGAAGTGGGATAATGTAGCCACGGGTGAGGCGGTGTAATAATCTCTCTATCCCCTGAATTGAAGGGATGTCCGTGACCAAGCCAACCAAGAAACTGCTCGACCTCCTGGTGGAAGAACATCGCCGGCTCCTGGCGCTGACCGAGCAACTCTCGGCGATCCTGTCGTCAGAATCCGTTCGTCCTGATGAACGCACGCGATTCCGGCAATTGCTTGCACAATTTCTCGAGTTGAAAACCGCCCACGGTCAAAAAGAAGTGGCGGAATTGTTTCCCGCCCTCGAGCAGGCCCTGCCCCAAGCCGACCACTGGCAGATCAAGATGCTGGAGATCCAGGAGGAGTCGATCCTCAGCGAGGCCCGCCACCTGTATCAGTGGATTGTGGACAATCCCGCCTCCGGGTCGTTCGAACGGCTCCGGGAAGACGGCGCCCGGATGATCCGCTGGATGCGGGAACACATCAAGTTTGAAGAGGAGCGGTTGTTTCCGCGGCTGCCTGTATGAGGCCCTGAAGGTGCCGAGGACGACACAGGGAAAGATTGAATGGGGAGTTGCGCGCAGGCTGACGAGATGGGCGGTTCGATGCCCTTGACTTTGAAATTCGAAAGGACTATAAGGAAGTCATAAAGAGTGTCGCCGGGTCGCCCCGCGCGCCGTGCGGTCGCGGGAGGCCCGCCTCGCCCCACGTTCTTCCCCAGGTTCATCCGGACTTTTCCACCGCACCAATGCATTGTCGCGTCCCGGAGCTGCATGAAAGGAGCTCTGATGGGTTTCTATTTTTTCATCTGTCGCTCGCCTCCCGTTCGCCCCATGGTGAACGCGTGACACAACCCGAAGCATCGAAAGGAGGAGGCCATGCGACATTGTTTGACCACACTGAGCCTTTTCGGAATGGGGTTGGGACTCTGTTGCGCCGTCTGGATGGGCGGCGCCGCGGCCGCTCAGTACGATCAGGACGGCGCGATTCCCGGGAACGAGCCCCTGGCGACCGCCATGATGGAGGCGGCGTGGAGCGGCCGCGATGCCGACGTGCGGGCCCTGCTGGAGCTGGGTGTTGACGTCAACACGCGGGATACGGCCGGAAGAACGCCGTTGATGGCCGCCTCCACCAACGGCCACATTCCCGTCGCGGAGGTCCTGCTGGCCCGGGGCGCGGACATGAATATCAGGGACAAGAACGGGGAAACGGCCCTGATGAACGCGGCGTTCAACGGGCACCTTGTGATCGTGCGGGCCCTGCTCGCCAAGGACGCCGATGTCAACGCGCCGACCCGGTATGGCGAGACGGCCTTGATGATGGCCGCGTCCCGAGGCCATACCGCCGTGGTGAGAGCCTTGGTGCGAAACGACGCGGAGGTCAACGCGAAGGACAACGATGACGACACCGCCCTGATGCTCGCCGCGTGGAACGGCCGCACCCCCGCCGTGCTGGCGTTGATGAACAAACCGGAGATCGACGTCGCGATCAAAAACGGGGAGGGGGAGACCGCCTTGTCCCTGGCGGCCAGGGAGGGCCATCTCGTGATTGTGCGAATTCTGGCTCGGCCGCAATAAAAGGGTTTGGGGAACCATTCCTCCATTGTGCGTGTTCGGGCGGCCTTGAACTGCACGGCCGCGTGAGCGCCGTCGCAGAGCGGCGTGCTCTGCGACGGTCCCATACCGGCGCGGCGTCGCGCGGTTGCGGATGTCGTGGTCGGCGCCGATGACATCAGAGAATGGAGAGTAGAGAGTAGAGAGTAGAGAGTAGAGAGTAGAGAGTAGAGAGTAGAGAGTAGAGAGTAGATTAGGTAATCCACTCTCCACTTTCTACTATCCATTTTCTGCTTTACAGCGAAGTGCTGGAGAGTGGAAATTGGAGAGTAGAGAGTAGAAAGTAGAGAGTAGAAAGTAGAAAGTAGAAAGTAGATTGAGTCATCCACTCTCCACTTTCTAATTTCAAATTTCCGCCTTACGGCGACGTGCTGGAGAGTGGAAATTGGAGAGTAGAGAGTAGAAAGTAGAAAGTAGAAAGTAGATTGAGTCATCCACTCTCCACTTTCTAATCTCCACTTTCATTCTTTTGAAGTAGTTTTTATTCTCCATTTGTTGCCTCACGGCGGCGCAGGACCAGCGTCAAAAAGCTGGGTGGGCGGAGCTCACGATGGGGCGGGGGGATGGGGCGGAAGCTTGAAGAACGAGGGTATTGATCTCCCTGACGAGGTTCTCGTTCAAATTCTTGATGGCCATCGAGGTGCCTTCGATCATGGCCGCCTGAAAATCCGTCAGTAATTTGCTTTCCGCCGTATAGCGGGCGTCCAGCGAGTTGGTCCGGCTTTCCCCCCGCACCTCCCGGCTCAACAATTCCCGCCCGTCCTTTTTGGCGGCGATGTCCGCCGTCACCACGACGTCGACCGGGCCGGCCACGGTATACTGGCCAAAGGCCCAGACGTAGAGGGCGAACAGAAAATAGCCGAAATGGACGATGGGCGCCGACATCGTCAGGTTCTTGACGTGGACGTCGATTTCGATCGCGCCGTTGTCTTCCGCATAGGGCAGCCTGCCGCTTCGCTTCAGCTCATCGATAAAGCGGTCCTTGATGAATTGCTTGTAGTCGTTGGTGACCTGTGCGGCGCCCAGGCGGCTCTGGTAATTGATCTTCCATGAGTCCCACACGATGAGGGGCAGGATGAACATCCCAGTCTTGTCCACCGTGGTGGCGGGCGGCAGAATGTCGTCCACCACGAACGTCCCCAGCTGCGTCGCATCGCCCTGTTTGTCCGTGACCGCTTCACTGTCATGCAGATAGAGCAGGTCGCCGGTGCGGCTGGCCAGCCCGGTTTGAAGACTGCCCGCGCACCCCGTCAGAACAAGAGACAGCAACACGATCGGAATCGGCTTCATCGTCTGTACCTCAGTTGTCGGATTCGGAGCTTGATCAAGCCCCGGTTCAACTCGCAGCCCGGATGATCGTGTGCCTCCTGGTACAGCTCGACCAGGCGGCCGGTTTCGACGTCCTCCTCCTGGCCTTCCGAGGCCAGATCCGCCCGGAGCACCAGCCGCAAATAGTCGGGGAGGGCGTCCCCGTTCTGGCGCAACAATTCCTCCGCCCGGGCATAGTCGCCGCGCACCAGACGGTAGAGAATTTCATCGACGGGTGCACGATCGCCGGGGTTCGATTTCTCATACTTCTCGATGTCCTTGTCGGTGCGCAACGCCACAATGGCTGCATGTTGCTGCGCGTCATCTTTTTTCAAACAGATCAACCGTTGCGCGCTATTGGCCGGGGCGGGATGCGGTCCTTCTTCGGAAAAGATGGCGTATCGGTTGGGATGCGCGCAGGCGGAGAGGAGGAGCACCGACAGCATCGAAGCGACGGCGGCCAGACCGGGCCACGTGGCTCGTGCCGTTTGACAACAACCAGTCGATCGAAGAATCATCGTCATCGGCCCTCACGATGAGGTGAGCCACGCGATCGGCCAATACTGTACTCTTTTGGCGCAGCCGGTTCAAGGTTTTTTCAACCACTCTCCACTTTCTACTTTCCATTTTCTGCTTTACAGCGACGGGCTGGAGAGTGGAAAGCAGATTAGGAATCTACTCTCTATTCTCTATTTTCCGCCTTAAAGGCCAACATCTTGACCTCATGGGTCAGGAAATTGTCCCTTTCAGCGATAACCGGTTAATTCCACAAAGCTTTTCTGTCATCGAGAGATTTTTTGTGATTTTTTATTGACTGTGATGGGGGGATTGAATAAGCTGGGGCTGAGTTTTGCTGACGCAATACTCGTAATCTCCTTTTGTAGGAGATCTCGGTGTGAAAAGGTGGATTGCCCCCTTTGTTGTCCTCGTGAGTCTGCTGTTCCTCTCTTACGCCCTGCCGGCGTTTGCCCATCGTGATGTTTGTCATCGCTGGCATAGTTGTCCATCGGATCATGGGACCTACACGTGCGGTGATCTGGGCTATTGCGGCCAGTGTCCGGACAATCAGTTTTGCCGAAGCGGGCAGCCGGTCGGTCGAAACGCTCCTCCTACCGAGATGCCAAAGCGTGAGCTGAAAAAGGGCGGCGTGCCTCCACTCGCGAGCTTCGTCTGTCCGACCGATCACCCGATCAAGGGCAATCTGACGACCAAGACGGGCGAGTGCATCTATCACGTGCCGGGCGGGGAATTTTACAGCCGTACAAATCCGGAGATTTGCTTTATGAGTGAGCAAGAAGCCGTGGGGGCAGGGTGTCGGAGATCAAAGAGGTAGAGAATCACATTCAAGGTAGGTTTCGGGACACCGAGAGGAGGGGATGACAATGCCAAGAGAAAGAAATACTGATATGTATGGAAAGCCTTTCTCGAGTGCTACCGTGAATGCCGTGTGGAGGAAGGGGCGAGAGACTCCGGGCGCCGATTC
>JACQCE010000016.1 GCA_016201765.1 Nitrospirota bacterium | reverse complement strand
GAGATGATGCTGCGGAGCCTGATGAAGGAAACCCGCCGCTCGCCCATCCCCTGGGAAAACCGGCAACCGGGCAACTTCGAACCGCCGAGTGATTAAAAAGGGGACAGGCTACTTTTTCGACAGTTCTTACAAATCTCCTGGAGGAAAAAGTAGCCTGTCCCCTTTTTTGTCCCCTTTTACAACCGCAGCGGCTTGATCGGCGCCAGGACGGCCTTGGGATTGTTCTTCCAGATGGCCGGATCGGCGTCGACATACAGTTCAACTTCGTTGCCATCAGGATCGGCCAGATAGAGGCTCTGACTCACGGTGTGATCGCTCATGCCGGTGATCGTTACACCCGCCTGCTCCAATTCCCGCTTGGCCGCACGCAGCTCGTCCAGCGAATCGCCGACCTTGATCCCGATGTGATAGAGGCCCAAGCGGTGGCCCTGTGGGGGCGGCGGCGCATCGCCCACTTCGATTAGCAGCAGCTCATGATGGGTCCGGCCCGACGTCAACGCGGCGGCCTGATTGTTGAAGATCCGGCCCACTTCCTGAAAACCGAGCAGATCGCGATAGAAGGCGAGCGACCGATCGAGCTCCTTGACGTAGAAGACGACGTGGCCGAGGTAGCGGGCTTTCACTTTGATGCTCCCGATAAAACAACAAAGCTATAAATCAAGATACTGATGATAAGAACAAGAAAGACAATGGCCAGCACAAGGCTCGTTGTTCGCTTGATTTTTGTACCAGCAGGCAGCAGCGCCAAAAAAACATTGCCGGCAGCTTCAGCAAGGAATTCTAAAAAGGGCATGCTTGCTCGATCAATTTATCCCCAGGCCACCAAATGTCCAGCCCGTTGAGCAGGCAATGGCGGCGGAACTCGTCCACCTCGAACGGCCAATCGAGGCCGTCTGTGGAGGTAATCTTCTTCCGGTCCAAATCGACAGTAAGTTGATAGCCCGGCGTCCTCCGGACGCGCTGGAACAGCTCCTCCACCTGCGGCTCAGGCAGGCGGATCGGCAACATGCCGTTCTTAAAGCAATTGTTAAAGAAGATATCCGCAAATGACGGTGCAATCAGGCAGCGGATGCCGTAGTCCAGGAGCGCCCATGGGGCGTGCTCGCGCGACGAGCCGCAGCCAAAATTCGTGCGGGTCACCAGGATTGACGCCCCCTTGTAACGCGGCTGGTTGGGCTCGAATTCGGGGTTCGGCTTGCCGCCGTCCAGGAAGCGCCAGTCATAAAACAAATACTGGCCGAAGCCGGTCCGCTCGATCCGCTTGAGGAACTGCTTCGGGATGATCTGGTCGGTGTCGACGTTGGGGAGATCCAATAACGTCACCAACCCTGTGTGCGTTTTAAACGGCTCCATGTAACCAACCCCTCACCCGGCCCGCCACAGGCGGGCCACCCTCTCCCGCAAGGGGAGAGGGGAACGTTAACGTTTTTTCTTTACGTCGTACTGTCGCACATCCACGAAGTGACCCTCAACCGCGGCGGCCGCAGCCATCAACGGGCTGACCAGATGCGTCCGCCCCCCTTTCCCCTGCCGGCCTTCAAAATTTCGATTCGATGTCGAGGCACAGCGTTCGCCGGGTTTCAAGGTATCGGGATTCATCCCCAGACACATCGAGCAGCCCGATTCGCGCCAGTCAAAACCCGCCTCGGTGAAGATCCGATGGAGCCCTTCTTCTTCCGCCTGATGCTTCACCGGCTGCGAGCCGGGAACGATCATCGCGTAGACCGACTTGTTGACCTTCTTCCCCTTCACAAAACCGGCCACCCGGCGCAAATCTTCAATCCGCGAGTTGGTGCAGGAGCCGATAAACACGCGGTCGATCGCAATCTCGGTGATCGGCGTCCGGGCGCGCAGGCCCATGTAATCAAGCGCGCGCTCGGCCGATTTGCGGGCATCGGCATCGTGAAACTCCGCCGGATCGGGCACATGGCCTTCGACCGGCACCACCTGACCGGGATTGGTCCCCCAGGTCACCTGAGGCGAGAGTGTCGCCGCCTCGATCTTGAGCGCCCGGTCGAATCGCGCGCCGGAATCAGTGGGCAGTTGCTTCCACCGGGCCACGGCCTTGTCGAATTCCTTGGGCGCGTAGCGTCGCCCCTTCAGATAGGCAAACGTCGTGTCGTCTGGAGCGATCAGGCCGGCGCGGGCGCCCGCTTCAATCGACATGTTGCAGACGGTCATCCGCTCTTCCATCGTCAACGAACGAATCGTGTCGCCGCCGTATTCGATCACCATGCCGGTGCCGCCGCTGGTGCCGATCCGGCCGATGATCGAGAGAATGATATCCTTCGCCTCGACGCCGAAGGGGCGCTTGCCGTTCACCTCGATGAAAAAAGTCTTTGGCCTGTCCTGCAAGAGGCACTGGGTGGCCAGGACGTGCTCCACCTCGCTCGTGCCGATGCCGAAGGCGAGCGCGCCGAACGCGCCGTGGGTGGAGGTATGGCTGTCGCCGCAAACGATCGTCTGGCCGGGCAGCGTGATCCCCAGCTCCGGCCCGATGACGTGGACAATCCCCTGGTCGGGGCTGGTCAGATCGAAGAGGGTCACGCCGAATTCCCGGCAGTTGTCGGCCAGCACCTTCATCTGCTGGGCCGAAATGGGATCGTCGATCGGACGCGACCGGTCGGTCGTCGGCACATTGTGATCCATCGTGGCAAAGGTCAGCTCGGGCCGCCGGACGGGCCGCCTGGCTAAACGCAGGCCGTCGAACGCCTGGGGCGAGGTCACCTCGTGGACGAGATGGCGGTCGATGTAGAGGAGCGTCGGCTGGCCGGCCTCCGCATGGACGACATGCGTGTCCCAGATTTTTTCAAATAACGTGCGGGGTGTCATGGCGTCATTATGCCACAGGGAAATGTCGAATGTCGAAGTGAACTGCCACTTTGTCTTCGCTTTTCACTCGTCACCTGTCACTCGTCACTCGCCATTCCCCCTACTGACAGACCTTCACCCCCTATGGTAGGATGAATATACCATGTTGACGATGACCCCCCAGGCCCGCGACAAGATCTTGGCCGTCCTGAACGACCCGGCCCGGAAGAGCCAGGGCCTGCGGCTGACCGTGACGCCCAACGGCCACAGCGCACCCCAATACGGCCTGAGCCTGGTCGACAAGGAAACACCCGGGCTGAACGATACGGTCGTCACGGTGGACGGCGTCCGGTTTTATCTCGACCGGCTCAGCACGCCCTACGTCGACGGCGCCACGATCGACTACACCACAGGCGCCCAAGGGGAGGGGTTTGTGATCAAACCGGCAGCAAAGCCCCCCCGCCCGCGGCCCCAATTGCCCCCCGAGCTGGCCGGCGAGCCCCCCACCGGACCGGACGCCGAAAAGATTCAACAGTTGCTGGACAAGGAGATCAATCCCGGTCTCGCCAGCCATGGCGGCGAAGCGGCGCTGATCGCCATCAAGGGGAACGTCGTCTATATCCAGATGAGCGGCGGCTGCCAGGGCTGCGGCTCGGCCACTCTGACGCTCAAAGAGGGCATCACCAAACTGATCAAACGGGAACTCCCGCACATCAAAGAGGTGCTGGACGTGACCGATCACGCCTCCGGCACGAATCCGTTTTACCGGCCGAATATTTGATTTAAGTCAGGGGGAGTGTGCTCAACTCCCCCCCATCGCCATACGCGTGATACCCACGGCTCGCATGTCAAACCGATGCTCGGCCCCTGGCCATCGTAATGTCAGCAGTCGGCTGAGGTCCGATGCGGGTTAGGAACAGCTGCCCTCTCCCCACACCCCCGCCCCCCTCGTTTGTGTTTGGTATTTGCTTTTCGTTCGTCGTTTGACATTTCCCCTATTCAACCACCTGAAAAAGGGGCAATATTTTGACCATTTAAGGTCAAGATATTGACCTTCATCCAATTAGGCTATCGTATCTCCTTGATTTTTCACCAAACCGTCCACCGCTTTTTCGGCATGATCCTTGCTTTTCCCTAGAGGTGGGGGGCGTAGTGTGGCCGATACGATGCCGGTAGCCGGGGGGGGTGAAGAGCGGCAGCAAATCATGGCCGCCATCCGGCGGTCCGAGCATCGAAGCTGGCAGCTCTGGCTGATCGCCACACTGGTCATTCTGGCCCTGACCTTGACTGTTATCGGTCTCAATACCCCCCAATTGACCGATGAAATCGAGCTCGCCGGTCAGGCCAAAACCTATCTGTTGAGCCTGTCGGCCCTCATCCTCCTCTTCTGCGGCTACATCCTCCGGACGAACTCAACCCTCGGAAAACTGCGCCTCGAAGTGGTGCTCAAAGAGGTGGAAAAAGCCGAGGTCCAGTCCCTGCTCCGCAAGATCCAGGAAAAATCGAACGAACTGCTGAAGGTCAACGACCGACTGGAGCGGGAAATCGCCCAGCGCAACCTTGCGGAGGAGCAGCTCTCCTACGTCGCCCACCATGATCCCGTCACCGGCCTGCCCAACCGGCAGTTGATGCTGGACCGGATCAGGCAGTCCCTCGCCCGCCTCCCCTGGTGGAAGCGACAGATGGCCGTCATGTATCTCGATCTCGACCATTTCAAGCGCGTCAACGAAACGCTCGGCCACTCATCGGGTGACCTGCTGCTCAGGGCCGTGGCGGAACGGTTGACGACCTGCGTGCGGCAGGGCGACACGGTCTGCCGCCTGGGCGGGGACGAGTTCGTCATTGTGCTGTCCGACATGGCCAAAGCGGAGGATCTTCCGATCGTCGCGCAAAAGGTCCTCGACTCGGTCGCGAAACCCTTCGTCGTCTCGGACCATGAACTCTTCATCGGCCTGAGCATCGGCATCAGCCTCTTTCCCAACGACGGGGAGGATGCGGAGACGCTGCTCAAGCACGCCGACGCCGCCATGTATCGGGCCAAGGATCAGGGCCGGAACAATTACCAGCTCTACTCACCGGAGTTGAACGTGATGGTCCGCGAGCGGCTGCTGATGGAGACGAACCTGCGGCACGCCGTGAACCGGCAGGAATTCACCCTGCATTATCAGCCCCTGTTTGATGTTCACACGGGCCGCATCATCAGCACCGAAGCGCTGGTGCGCTGGCAGCATCCCGAGGCCGGGATGATTCCGCCGATCAAATTCATCTCCCTCGCGGAAGAGCTGGGGCTGATCGTGCCGCTGGGCGAGTGGGTGTTGCGGACCGCCTGCCTGCAAAACAAAGCCTGGGAAGCGGCCGGGCTGCCGCCGATCCCCGTCGCCGTCAACGTCTCGGCCCGCCAACTGAAGGACGCCTCGTTTCCGAAAATGCTGGCCCGCATTCTCTCCGAAACGGGTTTGAGCCCCGACCGACTTGAATTGGAGCTGACCGAGAACATCATGCAGGATTATGACCGGGCCGCCACGCTGCTGGCCGAGCTGCATATCATGGGTGTGGGCATTTCGATCGATGATTTCGGCACCGGCTACTCCTCGCTCAGCTATTTAAAACGCCTGCCGATCCACAAGTTGAAGATTGATCGGTCCTTTGTCAGCCAGATTGCCACCGAAAAAGATGATTCGGCCATCGTCGCGGCGATCATTACGATGGCGCATAGCCTGGATTTAAAAGTGGTCGCCGAGGGCGTGGAAACCCAGGCCCAACTGGACTACCTGGCCGCGCTCCAATGTGACGAGGCGCAGGGCTATCTGTTCAGCCGCCCGCTGGCTGAGAAAGACGTCACAAAATTCATGGCAGAACGATTTGCCCAGCAGACCTGAAAAAGGGGACAGGCTACTTTTTCATCCTCGACTCGCTTGGATGATGCAGAAAAAGTAGCCTGTCCCCTTTTTACTCCATCCCCTCCGGGGCGCCGCCGGTTTTGGCCAGATCATCCATTTTGATCTTCTCCGGATTGAACCTGGCCGCGGCCTTCGTCATCCGGTCCATCACCTCATCGAATCCCAACGGCTCGGCCTCCTTCGGGCGAAACCGGATCGGATTGAGCCGGGCCACGACGAAACTTCTCAAATAGGGACTGGTCAACCCCTTCTGCTTGAGCGCCTCCACGTGGCGGCTGACCTGCTCGTCCAGCGCCCGGACGGCCCCCGCCCGCGCCTCCCGGATGGCCATCGCGTCATGGAGCGGCTTGTTGATGAACTGATCGCACCGCTTGAGGATCGGATGGTAGGCGCCGCCGGAAAAGCGGGGTTGCGCTTCATAGCAGAGGCCCAGCGTGATCAACGCGGGCTCTTCAAACTCCAGCGCGTAATGCTCCTCGGTCACCTGATCCAATCGCGCCAGCTCGCGATACATCCGGATTACTTCGAGCGCCCGTTCTCTAAGGTTGTGCGCCTTCTCGGTATTGAGCGCCAGGATCTGATAGGCCGCGGCCGGCTCGGGCACGACGATCGCCGTGATGCTTTTGGCGCCCAGTGTCCGCATGGCCGCCAGCCGGTGATGGCCGTTCGGCGTCCAGTAGTGCACGCCGCCCTCCCCCGGCGCCCGCACGACAATGATGGGGTCAAGAAACCGGCCGAGCTTGCTGATGACCATCTCCAGTTTCCGCACGTGCGTGTCGGAGAGGTTGCGCTGATAGGGTGTGGCGGCGACCCGCTCGATCGGCAGCGCGGCCAGCAACAGCCACCGGCCGCCGTAGGGCTCCCGATACGAGGCCAGGACAGCGCCGCCGTCGGTCGAAATCGCCTCACACAGTTCGGCTACTGCAGATGGTTTCTCGCCATCCGCTCTGGACGCCAGCTCAGTCGCCGGCAGTCCGGTCGATGCGCCGGCCGGTTTGCGGCGGCGCCTGGCGCCGGCATGGGTTTTGGGGACCTTTGGCGCCTTTGTGGTCTTCCCGCGTGTTCCGGCCATGGCTCCTCCGTTACTGGTGGAGATGATACGGGACGTCAATGACCACGATGTTCTTTCGAAAGAGCAGCGCGCCTTTGAGCAGCAGCGCCGTCTGGTTATGCAGGAAGTGATGCCACCAGCGCCGCGGCACAAATTCCGGCAGGACGACGGTCACCAGATCATCGTGGCGTTCCCCTTCGACGATCGTGAGATATTCCAGCAGCGGCCCCACAATCGCGCGATAGGGCGCCTCCAGGACGACCAGCTCGATGCCGGGGTTCCACTGCATCCAGAGCGCCTGGAACTGCTTGGTCTCCTGGTCATCCAGGCTGACGTACACGGCCCGCACGCGCGGCGACAGGCTCCTGGCATATTGCAGCGCGTTGAAGACCGGCTTGGTGATCCCGGGAATCGGCACCACGACGGTATGGTTCAGCGCCCCCAACGGCGCATCGGGACTGATTTTCAATTGCCAGTCGACATCGCGATAATGGCGGTGAATCGTCACGAACAGCCAGACCAGCAGGGGAATGACGACCAGCACCACCCACGCCCCGTGAACGAACTTGGCCGACGCGACCACGATCAGGACCACGCCCGTGGCCAACGCGCCGATTCCGTTGAGTGCCGCCCGCCAGCGCCAGCCCGGGCTGCCGGCCCTCCGCCAATGAATCACCATGCCGATCTGTGAAATGGTGAAGGCCAGAAAGACCCCCACCGCGTAGAGCGGGATCAGGGCATGGGTATCGGCCTGAAAGATGAGGAGCAGAAGGGCCGCCGCCGCGCCGAGGATGACGATGCCGTTTGAAAAGACCAGCCGGTCGCCCACATGCGCCAGTTGCTTGGGAAGGAATTTATCCCGGCCGAGCAGTGACGCCATCCGGGGAAAGCCGGTATAGCAGGTGTTGGCCGCGAGCAGGAGGATCAATGCCGTGGAGATTTGAAGCAGCGCATAGGGCAGGCCGGGACCGAAGACCGAGGTGCCGAGTTGGGACAGCACCGTTTCATCCGGACGGGGGCGGATCCCCAGCTCAAACGCCAGAAAGGTGATCCCAATAAACAACGATGCCAGGATCACGCCCAACCAGATGAGCGCCACCCCTGCGCGGCGGGCGGCGGGCTCTTTGAAGGCGGGCACGGTGTTGGCAATCGCCTCCACGCCGGTGAGCGCCACGCACCCGGAGGCAAACGCCCTTACGAGCAACCAAACCCCCAGCGTGGAGACCGTTCCGACAGGGGCGACCGGCTCAGCCACACCGGCCACTGCGGCGCCGCCTGTGAGCCACCGCGCCATGCCGGCGCCCACGACCCAGAGGACGCAGGCGATGAAGACATAGGTCGGCAACGCAAAGAGCCGGCCGGATTCGCGCAAACCCCGCAGGTTGACCAGGGTCAGGATGGTCACCACGCCGAGCGCCAGGGCCACGCGGTGGGGATAGAGATCGGGAATGGCCGAGGTGATGGCGGCGATCCCGGCCGCCACGCTGACCGCGACGGTCAGGACGTAATCAACAACGAGGGCGGCCCCGGCGACCAGCGAGGGGTAGACGCCGAGGTTTTCCCGCGCCACATTATACGCGCCGCCGCCGGCGGGATAGGCATGCACCGTCTGATAGTAGGAACCGATGACCAGGAGCATCACGCCGGTGATCAGCGCCGCGATCTCGGGGCCGAAGTTCACCGCCGAACTCACGAGGACCAGCACCAGCAGCATTTCCTCCGTGGCGTAGGCGACCGAGGAGACGGCGTCCGAAGCAAACGCGCCCAGCCCAATGAAGACCGACACCTGTTCGTGCTGCGCCTGAACCGTGTGGAGGGGATTGCCGATCAGCCAGTACTTGAAACGCATCAGCGGCCGCTCCCTGGAGGGCGGACCGGGTTGCCAGAGAATTCTCCGATGGGATGAGGGGCTCACGACCGCGGAGTATACAGAAGGCGGATGACTATGGGCAACAACCTTGGGGGCAACAACCGGGGGGGTAACAGCCGGGCGGAACGGCGATCGCGCCGGCCATCAGCCCTTTTCCGCCGGCGCGTCATTGCCGTGCATCCGCCCGAAGAGCTCCCAATCGAACGGTTTGGGGCCGGTCGCGTGGAGCGGGATCGGCTCCACTGCGCCCGACGCGCCCCACCCCGCCATGCAGCCCACGACCGACTCGGGCCGCTCCACAAGGCGGCGGATCGTCTCGTAGGCGAGTTGCTGCGCCAGCGTTTTGTCCTCCGGCACCGGCGGGGCGCCCCGCAGCGTATGGCCCAGAATCGTCGCCTTGGTCGCCGCCTGCAGCGGATAGGCGCCCTCGCGCGGCTGCATCTGCGGCCACTGGGCAATGGTCCGGGCGATGTATTCACCCAGGCCGTGCACGCCGCCGGCCGGATGATGGCGGTGCGGCGTTTTTTCCGCGACGACGAACAGGTGGCTCTTGTTCGGCACGCCCAGACTGCGCTTGAGCGTGCCCAGCATCACCTGATCAATGTAGGCGTCCGGATCGGGATGCTCGTTGACCAGCACCCCCTCGGCGCGCGCCTGATAGGCGCAGGCCAGCGCCAGATGGCCGGAACCGGCCCCCATCAGCTCGACGAAAAAGACACTGCCCATCGCCGCGCTGGTCGCCTTGAGCGACTCGAGCGACTGGTTGGCCAGCGCCACGGCGGAATGAAACCCGAGCGCGGTCGTGCCGTTGATGTTGTTGTCGATCGAACCGGGGATGGCGACGACCTGGACGCCGAAGCCTTCGAACAGGGCGCGCGCGCCGCGCAGACTGCCGTCGCCGCCCAGGACGATCAGGGCGCCGTCGTGCATGAATGGCTCCAGGTGGCGCCGGGCGATCGCCTGCACCCGCTCGTCTTTAAATTCTTCAAAGCGGCTGCTGCCGATCAGGCTGCTGGCCGTGTTGGCCAGGCCGCGGGTCTCCCGTTCGGTGACCGGCTCGATCCAGTTGTTGGCCAGGCCGAGAAAACCATGCCGGGCGAAATGCACCCGCACGCCGAACCGTTCGCCGGTCACGCTCAATTCCTTGAGCGCCGCGCCGGCGCCGGCGAAATCGCCGCCCGAGACGAGCGCCACGACCTGTCTGATCGCGCGCGGCCGGAGCGTCACCCGGCCGGCACGCTGCTGTTCCACATTGATCCACGCCTCCCGGGCCGCCCGCTCGCGCGCCGAGAGGCCGACCGCCGTCGAGTAGCCTGAGAACTGGCCCTGCTCGAACGTGAGCAGCACGACGTTGTCCTGCCCCTCCTTATATTCGCCGAACTCGGCAAACGCCTCGTGAAAGGGGCGCGGATCGAGATGGACGATCAACGCCCGCAGGGTCGAGCTGTGGGTGTAGAGGCAGGCGACCTTCCCCTCCTGCGTACGGGCCAGCCGGTGCAAGCCGTCCACCACGCCGACGTAGAGATCGAAGAAGGAATGGCCGCCGGGATAACAATAGAGCGGATGCTTGATGAGCCGTTTCGCGGCGGCGGCATCGACGCCGAAGGCCCTCGCCGCCTCATCGATCTCCACCCGTTTCTCCACGCCGGTCGCCCAGCCGAAGTCCTGCGACTCCAGCACCGGTTCCACAACGGGCCGGACGGCCGCGGCATGCTCCGGATCGATCGCCTCAACCACCCGCTCGCACAATTGCCGGGTGTTGGGACTGCGGCTGACGGCATGGGTGAAGGCGCGGGGATCGAGATAATTGGGGAGTTTCAGAAAATCGAGCTGCCGGCCGACGATGCCGAGCATCTTCGCGAGGGCCGTCCCCACCGCGTCGGCCTTCGGCAGGCCGCGCTCCGGATCGAGCGTGTTCGCCAGCCGCCGTCCCGCGCGATGCGTCCCGCTCTCCACCCGCGACACACCGTGGCGCATCGTCAGGAGCAGCGTGCGGCCGGCCAGATCGCGCGGCAACAACCAGAAACGGTCGTCGCCCAGGTCGAGCACGATCCGGCCTTCGACGAGCTGCGGCGTCAGGTGGGCCCTCGGCACGATCGCCACGGGGCGCCGTTGCGTCGGCTTCTGCGCATGGCCGATCGGCGCGCGCAACAACGGCATCAATCCGCCTTCGGCCAGCAGCCGGTTCCACGCCGCGTAGAAGACCAGCGCGTCGCCGCCGCAGGCTTCTTTGAGCAGCGCCTCTCGCGCGGCGTCATAGGCCCCGGCATTTGGGAAACCCGCCTGGGCCCGGTTCACGAACTGCCGGACGGCCTCGACGGCGGCCTGCGCCCGGCCCTGCAACGATTGAGCAGTGGAGGAAGGAAGCGGGGGAAGATCGGCCCCTTCCGCGCGCGGGGCGCGGGCCAATGCGGCGCCATAGGCCAACAGCCGCTCGATCGTCACGAACTCCAGACCCTGATCACCGGCTCCGTGCAACGGAATCCTCCGGTTCGCACCGCCCCTCGGAATCTCCCCAGCTCGCAACGCGAGCGTGAGGGGGAGGCTCCCAAGAAGGGGGACAGATTTCAAATCTGTCCCCAGTTGGGAGGGGGCGACGCGAGCCCCTACAATAGTAGGACAAGCGGGGCCGGAAAAGAAAGCCCTGCCCCGTTCCTCTCGTCTTCCGGCAATGCGGTTCTCCACCAGGCCCAAACCCGTCCGAATCGATCACCGCTTGCTTTTCACCCGCCGTGAACGCCATAATTTTCCGAGGATCCCGTCGTCTTCAACACAGGAGATCGGTCCCATGCGCCACACCATTCAGAGTCAACGGCGTTTCACCGTGATCGTTGTGGGATTCCTGTGGGGGGCGAGCACCGCGCTGTGCTTCCCCGCCGTCGCCCCTGCGTTCGCGGATGAACCCAATCCGTACGAAACCGTCCGGCTCTCCCGCGTGAGCCTGATCGAGGGGGAATTGCTGCTGCAGCGCGGCGACGATGAGGCATGGACGGCGGCCTCCGTGAATCTGCCGCTTCGCCCCCATGACCGGCTCTGGGCGACCGACGGCGCCCGGAGCGAAGTGCAGTTCGACGACGGCGTTGCACTCCGGATCGCCGAAAATACCAACGTGGACCTGCTTGGATTGGAGCGGGGCTGGACCCATTTGCAACTGACCCTGGGGGTGGCCAGCCTCACCACGCCCGCGTCCCGCCCGGAACATCAACAGACGGCGGCGTTGGAAATCGACACGCCCCAGGCCTCCCTGCAGGTTTCGCCGGCCTCCCGCATCCGCATCGACGTGGCGGAGGACGGCTCCACCATCATCACGGTGCGGGAAGGCAAGGCGACGATCAACCGCAACGAGGGGCCGCTTGTCCTCTCGGCGCGCCAGCGCGTGTCGATCGAGGCTGGCGACACCCCGCGGTATGAGCTGGAAGCGGCCGCGGCCGATGACGACTGGGACCGTTGGGTCGATGAGCGCGCCACACGGCTGGTCAACACGAACAGCCGCGAATATCTCGGGCCCGATCTCGCCATGGGCGCCTCCGATCTGGATGCCTACGGCCGTTGGGACCGGGCGCCCGATTACGGCTGGGTCTGGGTGCCCCGCGTCGATCCGGGCTGGGTCCCCTATCACGCGGGCCGGTGGATCTGGAGGGAGCCGTGGGGCTGGACCTGGGTGTCGTACGAACCGTGGGGATGGCTCCCCTATCACTACGGCCGGTGGATCGTCGTCTCGTTCGGCTGGGTCTGGGTGCCGGGGCCGACGCTGGGCATCTGGGCGCCCGGCTGCGTCCGATTCATCTACGGGCCGGATTGGGTCGCGTGGGTGCCGCTGGGGCCGGGTGAAATCTATTATTATTACCCGCCGCTGGTCTCCATCAATCTCAATCTGATCAACGCTCGAACGCGCGGCGCGGTGATCGTCAAGTCCCGGCGGGAGTTTGTCGGCGGGCACGATCGCGTCCGGTTCGTGCCGCCGAAGGATCCGATCACGTCCGGCCGCGTCGCCGCCGGCCCCCCGCCGGTCGTCCCGGCCCGGACCAGCCTCCATCCGATGCCGGAACGGACGGTCCGGCCCGACCAGCTCCCGCCCCGCATGATCCAACGCCCCGTCGTCTACAGCCGGCCGGCCGCGCCCGAGCCGGAACCGTTCGACCGGCGGGTCAAGGAACTCCGCACATCGATCACAAAGGGCCGGCCGCCCGTCACGCGCGAGGGCGCTCCCGTCGGAAAACGCGAGCAGCCGGCCGGCGGCCAACGGCCGGCAGTGCCGGCCGACGCCGTCTATAAGGATGTGATTACCCAAAAGCGGCTCCCCGCCGCGCCGCCGGCAACCCGGGAAACGAAGCCGCCGACCGTCCAAAGGGAGCCGGTCCGGCCATCCCAGCCATCCGGTCAGCCGTCGGCCTCACCGCCAGCCCAGCCGTCGACTCGCCGCGGCATCGCCCAGCCCTCCGTCCCCAGGAGCGTGGAATTCGGCCGCACACCGTCGGCGCCTGGCAAGGAGACGGAGCGGCAGGTCAAGCCGCTCTATGAACGGCCGCCGAAGTCAAAGATGAGCGAGGAATTCACTCCCAGGAGGAGTGACGGCCAGGGAGGCGCCCGCGGCACCCGGTGACTGAAGCCGGCGGGCGGAGTAAAATAACGCCGGCCCCAATCCGTTGATTACTGGTCGTGGTGATGCTCGGGCCGCCTCACGCAGTACGGCCCTTCGCAGCCCTTCACATTTTCGAAGGGGTTCGATTCGGGCGTGATGCGGAATTGCTCCTGGGTCTCATACATCGGCCGGACGACCTGGCGGGCGTCAAACTCAAAATCGAGTGAGACGACGCCGTCGGGCGGCACCGTCACGGTCCGTGTGATCGGTTTCATGTGGGGATGCCATGCGGTGATTTTATACGTGCCCGGCGGCACCTGGTCGATCGCATAGCCGCCGCCCTGCCGGGTCTTGGCGTAATAGGGATTGTCCACCACCCACGCCCACGTCTGCATATATTCGTGCATCGGGCAGATCACCTGGACGATCTTCTTGCCCGGCCGGACCTGGAAGGCGCCGCCGAACGTGCGGTGGGCGATCGGCGGCAGCGGGAAACTGAGCAGCCGCACGCCGATCTCCGGCTGATAGAGTTGCGCGCCGTGGACGATGGGGTCCGCGTTCGTCATGGTGATCGGCCACTGATTCCGCAGAACGCTGACCAGCGGATGCACGTGCGTCAATTCGTCCCCGTGGCCCTCGAACTGCTCCGCCTCGGGGACATCGTCCGGATGAAACATGCAGTTGGTGGCGACAAAACTGTTCTCGCGGTAGCGAAAGCGCTTGCCCGTTTTGACGTCCTCGAGGGCCACCACCGCATCCTGCAACCCGCCCGCTTGGTCCACGTGGAACTCCCGGAGCACCACGCGCCCCTCGCCGTCCGAGATTTTTCTGCAGTAGCTGGCGAAATGATAGATGATGATCGGCATGACGCGCGGCTCCGGCACGGGACCGCTCAGCACGACCCGTCCCTTGATCACGCCGCCATGCTCGACCCGCTCGACTCCGTCGTAGGCAGACAGGCCGGTCGCCCAGACCGCGCAGACAACCATGCCCGCCGCCAGACTGATGAGCCGATGTGTCACCGTGCCGTTCCCCGCATCACAACGTGCTGTTATTGTATACTACTCCTCCCGTCGACGCGCAACAGCCGCCCGGACGGATAGTGGGTCAGTTTCACCGCGACCGGCTCAAAAATAGGGACACGTCCCAATTTCGTTGCGTGCCATGCGTCGCACGAGGAAATTGGGACGTGTCCCCATTTTTGCCACGGTGGAATCCATCAAACTGACCCACTACCCCAGGACGCTATTCGTACCGCATCGCCTCGATCGGGCTCAAGAGCGACGCCTTCCGCGCCGGCCAGAGGCCGAAGATGACGCCCACCGCCGCGGCGAAGAAAAAGGCCAGCAGCGCCGCGTTCCACGACACGGTCGCCGCCCAGCCGGCCAGCTCGACCATGGCGAGGGAGGCGCCCCAGCCGAGCGCGATGCCGATGGCTCCGCCCATCAGGCTGATCGCCAGCGCTTCGACCAGAAACTGGGCGAGCACGTCCTGACGGCGGGCGCCGATTGCCTTGCGCAGGCCGATCTCCCGCGTCCGTTCGGTGACGGAGACGAGCATGATGTTCATGATGCCGATCCCGCCCACCAGCAGCGAGATGACGGCGATGGCGGCCAGCAGCCAGGCCATCGTCCGGTTCGTCTCGCTGATCGCCGCCTGGATTTCGGCCATGTTGCGGATCTGAAAGGGCTCCTGCTGGGTCGGGGGCACGCGGTGGCGCCGGATCATGAGCGCGGTGACCTCATCCTGCGCCGACTCCATCAGATCGGGGGCGGCCACTTCGATATCGATCGATTCGACATAGTCCTGCCCCATGAGGCGCCGCATTCCCGTCGCAATGGGAATGACGATGACATCATCCTGATCACGAAAGGGCGTGGCCCCCTTCTCGGGCAGCAAGCCGATGATTTGAAAATTGATCTTGTTGATCTTGATGAATTCGCCGATGGGATTGGCCTCGCCGAACAGTTCGCGGGTGGTCGTCAGACCGATGACGGCCACGCGCGCCCGCTTGGTGTTCTCCTCATCCGTGAAGAAGCGGCCGACCAGCGGCTCGGAGGCCCGGATCAATGCATAGCTCGGCGTCGTACCGATGATCTGGGTGTTCCAGTTCTTGTTGCCGAAGACCGCCTGCCCCCGGCCTGAGACGGACGGGGCCACCTTGCTGATCCCCGGCACATCGGCCAGGATGGCGTCGGCGTCCTCCAGCGTCAGCCGGGTCACGGCGCCGGCGGCCAGCGACACGCCGCCCATCTGCTGGGAGCCCGGCCGCAGGACGAGCAGATTCGATCCCATCGAGGACAATCGCGCCTGGATGGCGGCCCTGGCTCCCTCCCCCAGCGCCAGCACGGCGATCACGGCCGCCACGCCGATCAAAATACCCAGCATGGAGAGGCCGGAGCGCACCTTGTTGGCCAGCAACGCACGACCGGCCTGGCGCAGGTGGCCCCCAAACGCATGGAGACTCACCACCGGCCGCTTCCGTTGAAGCACCCCGGCCCGCTCCTGCTCCGCGATGGCGACCGGCGCAGTCCGGGGCGCCCTCCCCTTGACCGCTTCATCCGACTGAATGGCGCCGTCCCGCATCCGGATGATCCGGTGGGCGTACTTGGCAATGTCGGCTTCGTGCGTCACCAGAATCACGGTGATGCCCTGTTCGTGCAGGCGCGAAAAGAGCTGCATGATCTCGTGCTCGCTCGCCGAATCGAGATTGCCCGTCGGCTCGTCGGCCAGCACGATTGGCGGATTCCGGATCAGCGCGCGGGCGATCGCCACCCGCTGCTGTTGGCCGCCGGAGAGTTCGTTCGGCCTGTGCCGCAGCCGTTCGCCCAGCCCCACCTCCTCGAGGCGCCGCTTCGCCCGGTCGTCGTCACGGGGGCCGTCGTCATAGAGCAGCGGCAGCATGACGTTCTCCAGGGCCGTGGTGCGCGGCAGCAGGTGAAACTGCTGGAAGACGAACCCGAACACCCGGGCGCGCAGGGCGGCCAGCTCGTCTTCGTTCCGCCGGGCGACCTCCGTGCCGAACAACCGATATGAGCCCGCATCGGGCACGTCGAGCAGGCCCAGCATGTGCATCAGCGTCGATTTGCCGGAACCCGACGGTCCCATGATCGCAATGAACTCCCCCTGCTCGATCGTCAGTGACACGTCGCGCAGGGCGGGCACGGCGATCTCGCCCATTCGATAGGTCTTGCTGACATGGGACAATTCGATCATCGGGTTCGAGTCTGGGGGCGACGCGTCCCGCCGGGCGTGAGCGGGCTGCTCAAACTATTTTGAGAAGACGCCGGCATCCGGATCAGGGGGATCAGCACCGTCGCCCCCTCCTCCACGCCGGAAAGCACCTCCACCCGTTTGCCGTCGGTCAATCCCGTCGTGATCGGCGCCGACCGGGGCGGCGCCTTGACCGATTCGCCGGGCAGTTGCACCGTAAGGGCGCCGTGGTCGGCGTGAATCGCCTCGGCGGGCAGCACCAACACGCCGGACCGCGAGGCGACGACAAACGTCACATCCGCCGTCATGCCGCTGCGCATGAACTCGGGGGGCCGCTTGGGGAGGATGTCGACTTCATAGATGGTGACGTTGTTGACCGTCTTCGCTTCATAGCTGATGTGATCGACCCGGCCCTCGATCGTCTGCGTCGGATAGGCGTCGATGATGATCCGCGCCTGCTGGCCGAGTTTCACCCGGCCGATGTCGGTCTCGTCCACC
>JACQCE010000015.1 GCA_016201765.1 Nitrospirota bacterium | reverse complement strand
GCGTCATCAGTCTCCACAAACGAGTCCTGCGAGATGCCGTAGGAGGCTTCATCCGTCAGCGGTTTGATGAAGAGCGGAAAATCGAGCCGCTTCGGCCGCTTGATCACCGCGCCGGGATGGAACACGACAAATTTGGGGAATTTGATCCGGTGATAGGAGAGGATCTCCTTCGTCATCCCCTTGTCCTTGCACAATGTCAGGCCCGTGGGGCCGTTGCCCGTGTAGCGGACGTTGAGCATTTCCAGGAGCGCCGGCACGTCCCGGTCGAAGGCCGACCGGCGGTTGAACTCCTCCGTCAGGTTGAAGACGACGTCGGGCCGGTGGGCCTTGATCTCATTGATGATCGCGCCGGGATCGTCATGCACGCCCAGCAGTCTCACATCATGTCCGAGCGCGTTGAGCGCGTTGATCACATCGGCTTCCGCCTTCCAATCCGGCGTGGTCAGCTCCTGCGTGTAATCGGGATTGTCCGGCGGCGGATTGGGGACGTCGAAGAGCGCCAAGACTTTTAATTTCTTTTTCAAGGCGGTATGCTCGTGGGCGTGGCTTTGAACCGGCCGGTCAGCCGGTAGTGCGCGGCCAGCGTGGCCAGATAGGCCGTGATCTGGACGCTGGCCTGCGCGGTGTCGCCGCGCAACCGCAGATCGAGATCGGCGCAGCGCTGGGTCAGACTTTTGAGCAACCGGCTGATCGTAAATTTCGGCTCGCCGGTCCAGACCGAGACCGCCTCCAGAATCAACTTTCGGTTGCGCCGCAGGAACCCCGCCGCCCGTTCCGCCTGCGGCTGGACAGCCGCATCGATGAAGAGCCGCCGCAGATCGGCGTCGAAGAAGTCGGGAAAGTCCTGAGCGTAGAGCCGTTTTCGCTTCAAGTAGTAATGTTTCAATTGAGACCGCAGCCGCGAGGCCTCGCTCATTTTCGCCCGGGAGAGTTTCTGGGGCGGCTGCCCGGCCAGCTCCTGCATGAGGCGGTCGACATATTCGAGCTTGGCCAGCGCCTTCCAGCCGCGATATTTCTGCCGCCAGTCGAGACCGGGGGTGAGCCAGATGGCGAACGTCTCCGAAAAGTCCTCCTCCGGATGGCTCTGGGCGTACCAATCTTCGAGGTGGCGGACGAAGCGCTTGCTGTAGGGGCGGGCGCGGTAATATTCCGAATAATCGATCGACGTGGAGCCGAAGACCTTCTGCCACTCCGGCCGCTGCTCCAGCAGATAGGCATGGTTCATGACGTGGCCCATCTCGTGGCGCAGGAGGCGCAGGCACCAGATCTCGGTGCCCCCCTCCACCTCCATCATCATGTGCTCTTCGAGCTTTTTCAGCCGTGGATGGGCCAGATAGAAGGGGATGGCGATCGTCGAGGCCCCCTCCGGGCAGAACCATTCATCCCCCAGATAACAGACCGGCTTGAAGGCGATTTTCCGGTCGTCCAATTCCCGGTAAAAGGTCTGGATGCGTGATTCGAGTTCAGAGCCGGAGATGCGAAGTTTGAGATCCGAGATCCGCAGTTCAAGGAGCTGATCGTCGGAATACTCGACCCACTCCGGCTCGGCGGATGGGGAATCATCAACGGGGGCTGGCGGGGGTGTCGAGGCCATCTCGGGTGTCATTGTACCGGAAGCCGGCTTTTTTGGCTATGATCCGCGAAAAAAGGGGACAGGCTACTTTTTTAGCAGCCTGATAGGATTCGATGGAGAAAAAGTAGCCTGTCCCCTTTTTCTTTTTCTCACGCTTGAAGCTGCCCAGCCAAAGCGGGTATGCTGATGCCACCATGATCGTCGTGATTCATAGAGCCTGCAGCGGCCCGGCATTGGAGCCCGATGACGCGGTGGCTGAAAGCTGCGCCCTGCCGGTGACGGCGCTGCCCTTCACCTGTTTCACTTGTCTTGATGAGATTGTCGACGAGTCGGAGCTGCGGCTGAGCGAAGAGATCCGGATGTAGCGTCACCCCCTCACCCTGCCCTCTCCCCCGCAAGGGGGGAGAGGGAGTGCAAGCACGCGAGGCAGCGTATGGACATTGTCAATTCCGATATCGAACGCTATCTGGCCGACCTTTTTCCCTCCACCGATCCGGTCTTGAAGGAGATGGAGCGGCTGGCCGAGCGGGAGGAGTTCCCCATCGTGGGGCCTTTAGTCGGCCGGTTGCTCGCGCTCATGGCCCGGTTGGTCAACGCCCGGCGCGTGTTTGAATTCGGGTCGGGTTTCGGGTATTCCGCGTTCTGGTTTCTGCAGGGGATGGGAGAGCAGGGCACGGTGGTCATGACGGACGACGAGGAAGCCAATGCCGCCCGGGCCCGCGACTATTTCAAACAGGCCGGACTCTCCGATCGGGCGGCGATCAACGTCGGTGACGCGTTCGACATCATCGACCAACAGCCGGGGCCGTTCGACATCATCCTGGTCGACTGCGAGAAGGCCCGTTATCCGCTGGCGTTTGAGAAGGCGCTGCCCAAGCTCCGGTCGGGCGGCCTGCTGATTGCCGATAACGTCCTCTGGTTCGGCAAGGTGCTGAAACGATCGGAGGAGCCGTCCACCATCGGCGTCCAGCAGTTCACGCGGCTCATCACCACCGACACCCGGCTGACGACCACGATCCTGCCGCTGCGCGACGGCGTGTCCATTAGCTGCAAGCGTTAGGCCAGGCTAGGGTTTGGGCGCCGCTTGGACGCGCCCGCCAAGATATTTTCCCAGGAATTCCTCGGCTTTCGCATTGAAATCCAGCCGGGTCTCCGCTTTGAGGAAGTAGTGTCCTTCATCCGGATAGAGCAGATATTCGACCGGCTTGCCCGCTTTTCTCATCGCGTCGACGATCTGCTCGCTCTCGATCGGCTTGACCCGCGGATCGTTCGCCCCCTGGCCGATCAAGAGCGGCGCCCTGATCCGGTCAACGAAGAAGAACGGAGAGCGTAATTTGAGCCACTCAGCGTCCGCGTCGGGATCCCCGACGCGTTTAGCCATCAGCGGCTTCATGGGTGGCGGTGTGCCGGCCAGATAGGTCAGCAAGTTGCTGGGGCCGGAGCCGGCGATGCCCACGGCGAACCGCTCCGGGGTGAAGGCCAGCCCCGCCAGCACGGCGTAGCCGCCGAACGACCGCCCCATGATCGCCACCCGCTTGGGATCGGCAATGCCCTGTTTCACCAGCCAGTCGACGCCGTCGATCAGATCGTCCTGCATTTTGCCGCCCCACTCGCGGTTGCCGGCGTTGAGAAAAGCCTTGCCGTACCCCGAGGAGCCGCGGAAATTCACCCGCAGCACGACGTACCCCCGGTTGGCCAGCCACTGCACGGTCGGGTTGTATCCCCAGAGGTCCCGTTGCCAGGGGCCGCCGTGCACGAGCAGGACGGTGGGCAGGTTCTTCGGTTTCACGCCGGCCGGCGTCGTCAGATACCCGTGGAGCAATAACCCGTCGCGCGCCTTGAACGTGATCGGCCGCATGGCCGCCAGCGTCGCAGACGCCAGCGCGGACTGCTCACTGAAGAGCAGCCGCCCGCTCCGGGCGGCGCGCTGATACAGATAATACGAGATCGGTTGGTCGTCCGCATGGTAGGCGACGATCCACTGTGCATCGGCGAGGTCCCGGCTGACGACGGCGAACTGGCCGGTGTGCAGTTTGGCAAGCGTTTTCAGGTCGGCCTCGATCGTGCGATCCAGCACCCGCCAGTCAAGCCGGTCCCTGTAAAAGCCCGCCGCCTGGAGCTTCCGGCCGGCGGGATCGAACAGCTGCCACCCGAACTCATAATCCCCGCCGCCGATGTCGTACTGCGGATCCTCGGCGATCACGGTGTCGGTCCCGGAGGTCAGATCGAGGGCCAGAAGGCGCTTTGTATTCGCCCCGCGGCTGTCGGCATAGTAGAGCGTCTTTCCGTCAGGGGAGAAGCTCACCGCTTCGCCCGGTTCGGTCGCCTCCCACTGGCGGATGCTCTTCCAGGGCGCCGCCGCCGATGTCCTGACGAGCAGTTCCTGACCGCCTGTCTGGCCCGAGGCCACGGCCGCGCGAATCTGCAATCCCGAATCGGCCAGCCAGCTGATGACGTTGCCCGGGTTGGCCGTGTCGAGGTCGACCGCGCCGTTGGCGAGGTTCACGCGATAGACGTCCGGCCGGCGTGGATTCTTGAGCCCCATGGCGATCAGCAGTGTGGAGGGAACATCAGGATCGAGGGCGAGAATCTGCGCGTAGACGCCCTGAAACGGCGTCAGGTCACGCACCAGGCCGGAGTGAATGTCCACCGAATAGGCATGCCAGACCTCGTCGCCGTTGTTGTCCTTGGAGTAGAGGAGGTGGGCGCCGTCATACGTCCAGCGGTAGCGACGGATGCCCCGCGTCGTGTCGGCCGTGACGGTTTTGTCATCTTCGCGGCCCAGTGTCCGGAGCCGGATCTGCATGACGCCGCGCTCGTCCGGCGCCGTGTAGGCGAGATATTTTCCGTCAGGGGAAAGCTGGGGGGTCGCTCGTTCAGGGTTGCCGAACAACAGCTCGCGCGGAATGAGCGCGGGGAGTTCCGCCGCCGTCGCGGCGGACAACCACAGCCAGGCGCAGGAGAAAAGGATGGAAGTGACGAATGCCGGGTGTCGAATGCCGGATGAACAGTGTGGTGCGGGGCGCTCCCATTCGGCATTCGACATTCGACATGTCCCCTTTCTGGTTCTCTCATACCATAGGCGTGCCATGCCGTTCAATCGGAGTCGCGTTCGAGCCAGGCCCTTGCGTCCATACCGTGAAAATCGTTAAGGTATGGCGATGGACCATCATCATGCTGAGCTGGATCTGCCCGACGGGTTTGACGTGGTCCGTTGGCCTCACGCGCGGCCGCTGCCGGAGGAGGAGATTGTCCGGTTTTTTCAGGCGCGCAAGCTGCCCCACAGCCGCTGGTCGAATGGCCCGAACGACACGTACAGTCTCCACACCCACCCATATCGTAAAACTCTGTTTTGTGTGCGGGGCGGGATCACCTTTACGCTGCCCGATTTGGGTGAATCGGTGGAATTGGGGCCGGGGGATCGATTGATTTTGCTGCCCGGTGTGCGCCACGGCGCGGTGGTGGGGCCGGAGGGGGTGACGTGTATCGAGGCGGGGGAGTAGTTGGGAACGGTGACGAGTGACAAGTGACGAGTGACAAGTGACGAGTGACGAGTGACGAGTGACGAGTGACGAGTGACGAGTGACGAGTGACAAGTGACAAGTGACAAGTGACGAGTGACAAGTGACGAGTGACAAGTGAATAGTGGAAAGTGGAAAGAGCAAGGACAATGAAGAGTCTGTCTTCATTCGAAAATCGACATTCGAAAATCGAAAATAAGGGAACCCCACGATGACGCCGCCGGAGGGGTCGGTCGCCAGAAAGCTGTGGGAACGCGTCCAGGAATGGGTGCGGCGTTTAGGGCGCAAGCCGAAGATCGGCCTGGCGTTAGGCAGCGGGGGGGCATGGGGGGTGGCGCATATCGGCGTCCT
Organism: Nitrospirota bacterium; assembly: GCA_016201765.1. Classification (GTDB taxonomy): domain Bacteria; phylum Nitrospirota; class Nitrospiria; order JACQCE01; family JACQCE01; genus JACQCE01. Next base: position 1,807 of record JACQCE010000015.1, on the reverse strand, counting down.
GTCGGTTTTTCAGGAACTGGAGATTCCCATTGCCTACCTGTCCGGCTGCAGCTCAGGCGCTTTTGTCGGCGCCCTCTATGCCGGCGGCGTGGAGGGGGCGGCGTTGGAGGCCTGCGGTCGCAACTACGGCTGGCGGGACGCCGGCCGGTTGGTGATCCCCCCGAGGATGGGGCTGGCCTCCAACCAACGGATGGCGGCCTACTTGGAGAAGCGGATCGGCACCCCGAGATTCGACCAGTTGCGACTGCCCTTCTTTGTGGCGGCGACCAATCTGTCGACCGGCCAGAAGCGGATCTTTCAGGAGGGGCCGGTCATCCCCGCCGTCCGGGCCAGTTGCGCGATCCCCGGCATCTTCGAGCCTGTTGAAATCGCCGGCGAGCTCTATTGCGACGGCGGACTGCTCGACCGGCTGCCGTGCGAAGTGCTGCGGACGGCCGGCGCGGACGTGGTCATCGGCGTCGATCTGGATCGCGGCGAGGGCGGCCGGCGGCCGGCCAACATCACGGAAGTCATCGGTCGGGCGATTGATATTGTGACCGCCTGCCAGGTTAAAGAGGACGTCAAGTCGGCCGATCTGCTCATCCGGCCGCAGCTGATGGAATTGAGCGAGTTTGGGTTTGACCACAATGAGATGATCATGGCACGGGGACGCGAGGCGGCCCTGACCCAGTTGACTCAGTGGCACCAGCTGCACACGCCGGTCGGCGAGCCAAGCGCGAAACCAGAGATTAGTGAAGCAAAGGCGGATTAGTAAGGAAAATGCGGATTAAGGATTAAGGGGTAACAAACAAGAACAGATGCGTAACGATGGTTTGCAGGAGCGGATACACACACCATGCGCGAACGGCGATGGGAATCACAGGCGCCCCTGACCGATCGGGAATGGCTGGCGGTGGGAGACCGGCTGGCCCGCGTCGGACTGGCCATGCCCCCGCCGTCCAAAGAGGTGATCGGGTACGTGGAGGAATGGACCGTCGCGTCGCCGGAGGAGATCGGCCGGCTGTCGGACTGGCATCTTGAGGATGTGACGGTGATCCAGATTCACGAACACTGGCAGGGCGATTTCTATCTGCTGGCCGGCGGCTATCAGGCGTTGTACCGTCAACTGCGCGCGCACGGCGCCTATTGCTCGGTCAGCCATCCGTTCTTACTCGAACAGGCGCCGGCCTTCGGGGCCTGGCGGCATCATCAGCCGCGGGGGCATCTGTGGGTTGGATTCCGCGACACCCATGCCTTCATTCGCGTGCGGCTGCACACCAACGACGTCGTGACGCCGGGCGAAACGCGCGCGGATGATCAGCGGGACCGCTGGCTCGAAGAGCGTCAACGGGCGTTTGAATCGGCGATCCGAACGCTGGATCTTCCGATCGAGGTGGCGATGGAGAAGGGGCGTGCGGCGTTGCGCACGAACCGCGAGTCGGCGGCGCTGCTCTGTTCCTGGCCCGACGCCTTCGGCCCCTGCCAGTTCGAGTACAACATCAACGATCCGCTCGATCTGCTGGTCCGGGCCGGCCGTCTCGCGGCCACCGGCCCCGAACCGGCGCAGGTGCGCGCCTATCTGACCGGGTTTGACCGCTCCGCGCTGGCGCAGTTTCAGGTGACGATGGCGCCGAGCCGGTCGGCCTATCGCTGCTCCGTCCACTGCCGGATCGATGAACTGCCGGAAGTGCTGCGGTTGATCGCGCCCGACGGCCGGCTCTATGCGACCCTCTGCGAATTTCAGACGGCCGCACTGCTGCCCGATGCGCCCGCGGCGGACAATGCCTGGGTGATCATTGGCATGATTGGGGGCATGATTGGGGGCATG
>JACQCE010000089.1 GCA_016201765.1 Nitrospirota bacterium | reverse complement strand
GAACAAGAGCCTCTTCTCCGCCCTGGAACTGGAAAAAATCATGATGTTCATCATTCTCGTCCTGATCATTCTCGTCGCGTCGTTCAACATCGTCAGCACGCTGACGATGATCGTGGTGGAAAAGGGGCGGGAGATCGCCATCCTGAAGGCAATGGGCGCCACCCCGGCGAAGATCATGCGTATCTTCATGATCGAAGGGCTGGTAATCGGTCTGGCCGGCGTGGCGCTGGGCATCCCGCTCGGCTACGGGGCGAGCTGGCTCATTCAGGAGTTCTACACGCTGCCGGGCGACGTCTATTACATCAGCAAGATTCCGGTTCACCTGCTCTGGACGGACGTCGCGTCAGTGTCGATCTCGGCCCTCGCCATCAGCCTGTTTGCCACGCTCTATCCCTCCTGGCGGGCGTCCAAGCTGGAACCCGTTGAGGCGCTGCGGTATGAGTGACGCCGTGTCCATCCAGGCAATCGATCTGCACAAGGGGTTTGCGATCGGGTCGAGCCGGCTGCCGGTGCTCAAGGGGATCTCGCTCTCGATCCGGCGCGGCGAGCTGCTGACGATCATCGGCCCGTCCGGCGCGGGCAAAAGCACGCTGCTGCATCTGCTGGGCGGCCTGGACCGGCCCAGCGGCGGCCAGGTGCTCGTCAACGGCGAGGCGATCGAGAAGCTCAAAGACCAGGAGCTGGCGCAGTTCAGAAACCGCACGATCGGCTTCATCTTTCAATTCCATCACCTGCTCGCCGACTTTACCGCGATCGAAAACGTCATGCTGCCGCAGTTGATCGCCGGCCGGTCGCAGGGAGAGGCCGCGCAGAAGGCAACCGCATTGTTGAAGGCCGTCGGGTTGGGCGAACGGCTCACGCACCGGCCCGGGGAGCTCTCCGGCGGCGAGCAGCAGCGGGTGGCCGTCGCGCGGGCCATGGCGCTGGAGCCGCCGATCATTCTGGCCGATGAGCCGACGGGTAATCTGGACACGCACACGAGCGACGAGGTCTTCGGCCTGCTCAAAGGACTCTGCCGCGAGCGCGGCCTGACGCTGGTGATGGTCACGCACAACGAAAAACTCGCCGCGCAAGCCGACCGGATCGTGAAGTTAGTGGACGGAAAGATCGAATAAAGGGGACAGGCTACTTTTTCAGCGGCTGATCGGCGGCCGGTACTGTGCTAACTGGAAAAAGTAGCCTGTCCCCTTTATCAGGCCGTGCGGCCGGCGGCCTGCTCGGCTTCCTGCTGAATCCGCAGGCGCTCCGCCTGCGACTCCTTGATGATATGTTCCACGGCGTGGTCGGCCAGCAGTGTGAAGTCCGCGGCCGCCTCCTTGAGCGCCTGGTGCTCCACCGCGCGCGAGATCACTTCCGCCTTCGTCTGGCCGCTTTTCTTCCCGAGGAACGGTTTCACGATCAGATAGAACACGTCGCGCGCCGGCATGTACCGCATGAAGCGGCGCAACAGCCGGAAGGTCTGAATCGGGTAATGCGTCAGCTTGTAGACGAAGAGCCGCCGGAAGCCGGCGGTCCGCTCCCGGTTGATCACCTCGCCGGAGAGGCAGGTCGGATCGATCTCGGAACATTTGAAATATTTGTACCAGTCGGTGGCGTCGTTCACCAGCCCGCGCTGGACGTATTCCTGCCACAACGGCGTCCCGCGATAGACGCAGATGCGGTTGAAGCCGAACGTGTCCAAGCGGAGCCGCGCCGCAAAATCGAACGTCGACCGGATGTCTTCAAGTGTCTCGTCCGGATTACCCACCACGAAGAAGCCATGCACGATCTCAATCCCGGCCTTCTTGGCGTTGTTGACGGCCGACTCCACCTCTTCCAGCGATTGTTCCTTCTTCAGCCGATCGAGGATCTTCTGGCTGCCGCTCTCCACGCCGAACATGATCGTCCGGCAGCGCGCCTTCGCCATGATCGGGAAGAGATGCTGACAGACCGAATCGACCCGCCCCTCCACGCCCCACTCGATCCGGTTGCCTGATTCAATCAACCCCTGGCAGATCGCCTCGATCCGCTTTGGCTTCAAGAGAAAATGATCGTCGACGAAATAGACCGCCCCGTAGCCCAATTCCTGGAGATGCTTGAACTCCGCCAGGACGTGCTCCGGGCTGCGGAAGCGCCACTTGCCGTCGTTGAACATGGGAATGTCGCAGAAGACGCAGGGCCACGGGCAGCCGCGCGACGTTTGCATTGTTGTAAAGCGCTCCATCGAGAGGACCGCCGGGACGTCCAGCGGCATCGATTCGATGAAGTCGAGATTCAAGCTCTCGCGATCGGGGAAGGGCCACTGATCGAGATTCCGCTCCGTCACGCGGTTGGGGTTGTTGACCACCTTGCCGTCCTTCATCCAGGTCAGCCCCGGCACCGCTTCGGGATCGTTCGGATGGGCCAGCAGATCGAGGATCAATTGCTCCCCGTCGCCGCGGCAGACAAAATCGACTTCAGGACACTGGAGTTTCACCAGCCCGGCGTTCAATGACGCAAAGACGCCGCCGAACGCCAGCTTGACCGTTGAATCGATGGCCCGGATCTGGCGGGCGAGCATCTTGGCATAGGGATAGCTGGTCGTGCTCAGAAAACTCAAACCGACGAGGTCCGGCTTCTGCCGGCGGATCTCATCGATGATGAATTCGTTGGGCGTTTCCGGATGGGCCTGGTCGAACATCACGCACTCGTGCCCGTCCCGTTTGAGCACGGAGGAGAGTGACATGATGCCGATGGGCGGAAAGCCCATCACACGGATGTTGCCGTTCTTGGCGCGGGTCTTCGCCGGCAAGGCGTAAAACTGGGGATCGCGGACGTGGATCAGGAAGACGCGAATGGGGGGCTCGATTCTGATTGGACGGCGCGTGTCAACAGACCGGTCGGCGCTCCGTGCGGTGCTCTCGTCCCGATGCCCGTCATTGGGCCAGAATAGCAGGCCCGTTCCGACCCTGTCAACGCGAAATTCTTGAGGTACGAGAAGCGCGCAGATTCGACAGCGGCTTATTTCGATCCGGCGGCGGGCGATGCCCCCGGCGGGATCAGATCGGCCAGCGCAGACTCAACCGCCGCCTGATTGCGGGCTTCGTTCTGCAACAGATCGGCCGGTGGAAGCTCGACCGGCTTTCTGGAGCCCCCTCCCGGCTCCTGCTTGGCCCTGAGCTGAATGCCCGCCCATTTTTTATACAGCTCAACCCGTTGTAGATTCTCAATCGTCACGCCCAGCGAGAGCGCCGTGGTCGTGCCCTCATACGCGCTGCCGGAGCCGGGAAAGACCGTCTCGGTCAGGCTGCGGGTGACCTCGTTCGAGCCGGCGGCAATGGGCTCCTGCGCTCCATGCCAGGCCGCCCGTCCGCCGGCAATACTGACTTTGAACACGCCAAACGCCGGGTAGAGCACGGCGTCCGCATGAAATTGCTCGCGCAGCCCCTTCAATGTTTTTTCATGCATCGCCTTGGCCTGGTCGGGATTGGGCTTCCCGGTCCGGATGTCATAAAACCCGCCGCTCTGCTCGATCAACTTGGCCTGGAGCTCCTCATACCGCTTGGACGGCACCACGGTGTACCCGCCCCTGGTCAGTTGCGTCTCGATCATCGACTCGAAAGACTGCTTGACGTAATCGGCATTGTTCAGCCCGGCCGGCGGCTCCAGCGGCGCCAGGGCAATGGTGTGAATGGTCTGACGAAATTCCTGCTCGGAAATTTTGAACGACTGATTCAGCGGCTCCGACATGGTCACACAGCCAACCACTGCCAGCCCGATGATCCATGCTGTATAAGAACGCAGTTTCATGTCAGTGAATAATAGCGTCAGCTTGTTTTTTCGTCAACGGGGTCGGGTACGAAGGGCCTTTTTCCCACAAGCAGATGCTCCAAGGCCGCAATCCGCGCGTCCGGCTTCCAACATGGGCACGATTATCCCTCGTGAAAATGCACGCTCGCCATCCTTATGTTGAGACTTGCCAACAGCCCTATTAAACTGTATACTTCAAACAGCCATTTAAATGTCACAGAAGGAGCCGCCATGCTGGCAGTTGACGAACAGACCGCGCTCGTTGGACTCTCGGAGCTCCGGACCGCCGCACCGAAATTACTCAAATTCCTTCAAACCCACAAAGTGATCCTGACCAGGCGGAATAAACCGGTCGGTGTGGTCATCGATTTTGAGGAGTACAAGGCAATGGAGCGCTTGATCGAGTTGATAGAAGACACCGGTCTTGGGCATCTGGCCCGGGAGCGGGAGAAAAAAGCCAAGAAGGCGTCCTACCTCACGCATGAGGAGATGAAGCGGCGCGCCGGCCTGAAATGACGTACAGTCTCCGCTACCATCCTCTGATCGCACAGGAAGATTTCAAGCGCATCGACCGGCCGCAGCAGCAGCGGCTGTTGAACACCATCGAGAAGAAACTCACCACCCGCCCGGACCAGTACGGCCAGCCGTTACGGGGCGATCTGCAAGGGTATTGGAAGTTGAAAATCGGTGAGTACCGGGTCGTGTATCGAATCGAGCAAAAAGAAATCGTCGTCTACCTGCTGACCATCGGTTTCCGCCGCAACCAGGAAGTCTACCTGGCGGCGTTAAAACGTCTCGGCCTTCTGTAACCCACCGGCCGGCAAACTTAGGATATCCGCCGCGTGCAAAGTCCTGCCTCGCACCGAGACTCGGCACGAGGTGAGCGAGCGCTACGATCAAAGATGATGGCACGAGTCGAAGGATCGATGAAGGCCACGCCTGCTTCAACCCAGGCAAGTGAGCTAGAGGTCATTAAATTGTTCGACCGTAAGATTCGCTTGACGAATGAGTTTGCGAAGAAGACCGGGACCCAACTCATCATGCTGCGGAATGGAGAGTGTGTACTGATAACCGGCTTTGGTCATCATCACGTGAGAACCGCGTTGCCGGGCCACTGTCCAGCCGGCCCGTTTTAACTTCCTCACCGCTTCGGCTCCGGAACAGAGCCTGAGGGCTTGGGGCATTAAACCACGACCTCAACCGATCTGGCCAGATCAAACTTTTGCTTGGCTTCCATCACTTCCAGCCAGCCAGCAATGGCTTCCTTGACATTAATCAACGCCTCATCCTTCGTCTTGCCTTGCGAGAGACAACCCGGCAGGGCTGGAACCTCGGCGACATAGTAACCAGCCTCATCTTTTTCGATCATCACATGAAGTTTCATCGCGCCTCCTCGGCTTGAATCATAGCGCCAACCCGGCCATTCCGTCAACGCAACTCCCGCGTATCAATGAACGCCCGCGCCTGCTTCAGGTCGTCGTACGTACAGAGCCCCTTCTCAATCAGCAGATGTTCGATCGCCGCAATCCTTGCCGCCAGCTCTAGCTCATGACGCTTTTCTTCTCTGCTGCTTGAAAATGCCGGACAACGCTCTCAACGCTTGATTCACGGACTCCGAGTCGGTAAAGACCTCTGCCACGTCACGGTCAAGAACAATCACATTGCTCCCTTGCGAAAAGCGCTTCGCATACTTTCCCCTGATGCCGCCTCGAAAGTCGTATTCGCTGAGCATCTCTTGCTTTCCCGCCTTAGTTCTCTGTTTCTTCATATGCTCTCCTCTCACGTGGAGTCGCCAAACGAGCACTGATGATCCGCATGCGATCTCCCCGTTCTGTATGGACTACCACCAAAGTCCGCCCTCGATGCGACCGACCGATAATGACAAATCGCTCCTCACCTTCCGAATGCTGAGGGTCAGCAATCGTGAGCGATAAGTAATCGCCGAATACCGTGGCCGCCTCTTCAAATGAAATTCCATGTTTCCTTAAATTTGAACCGGCCTTCACTTCATCCCATTCAAAGATTAAACCCACATTGCTCCTCTATCTTAACAGGTATCTAGGCGGTCCGTTTTGTATCAACAAACGCCCGCGCCTGCCTCAGATCGTCATACGTGCAAAGCCCCTTCTCAATCAGCAGATGCTCCAGCGCCGCAATCCGCGCCGCCAGCTCCGGCAGCAGAATCTCCTGCGCCTCCGCCAGCTCGGCGAGGCGGTTGTCAGGCCGGGCGCGTTTCGATCCGGCAATCAATCGGCTTTTATTCGGCTTTTTACGTACCGGCATGGCCGCAGTGTATGACGCGATCAGGACCGTGTCAAGAGACAACGCGACGGAGGACATGGCACCAGGAACAGAGGTCGGGCGGGCTCAAGAACGGGCAAAAAACAGGGGGCGGCCACATCGGCCGCCCCCTGCTACAGCAACGGGCTATTTGCTCTACGTGCCCTGTCGCGGACTGGCTGGGATGTTCCCGGTCATCGAAAGACCGAAATAGATCATCGCGACCAGAGAACCCACCAACGCGGCAAATACCAGGGCCATGTTGCCCCAATCGATCATTGGAACCATAGGTAGCTCCTTCCCTCAGCAGGGTGACAACGTTGCTTTGTCAGGAGGCTCCGATGAAAAAAACCCTGTAGCCACGTGTGTGGCCGCAGGGTTCAGACTGAAAGTCTCTTCGGCGGCCGCCCAACCATGCCCGACTGGGAGTAGGTTGACGGCTTTGCGCCCCACCCTTTCGTGGTGGGTAGCCCTTTCGGTGACCCTCTGACCTATTGTTCTGCTTAATGCAACTATAGCAGGGCGCACACCCCATAGTCCATCTAAATTTTGGATTTTTTAGAGAATTTCAGCAGACGGCCATTGAGAGCGCCCCTGGGACCCGCTCCGGCACCAGAATCTCCTGCGCCTCCGCTAGTTCAGCGAGGCGGGTAGCAGGTTCGCGGCGCTTCGACGCCGCTGACCGCTACCCTTTATTTAGCGTTTTCCGTGATCATTTCACTTTTAATGATAGTAACGAGTTCTGACGGTCTGTACAATTTGACTCCGCTATTGAACTGGCGTCTTATTTTCTTAATCCGTTTATAGTCTATCGAAACCATAACCATACCAAAAAACCATGAATTCAAAATAATTGAAGAATCGAAACTCTTATCCTGAAGTATGCCAAGTGCATTTTCCCAACCATCAATTCCTTTTTGATAAACTGCGTCTCTACCTACAGACTGTTGAGGACCAGCAAATCCAATTTCCTGTGGAAGAAGTTGAACGTTAGCAGATTCCCAAAATTGTTTTGTAGTTCGTACCCCTGACTTTTTTCTCGATTCGTAATGAACATTTGCAGGAATAAAAAGTTCGAGCCAGCCTTTCTCTGCAAGCTCTTTTATTCGCAATGTCGCCCTTTGGTCGATGAGCTTTTCTCGGTGCTTATTGCCATAAGGAACGAGATCACACGGAAGAAGATACGCAGAGGTATCCAGGCATATCTTACGCATTTTCAATGGTTCTAAAACTGTATTACTAGAAGCTGTGAGAATCAGGTCTTTCATCGTCACCTCGATACATCTACCCCATTACCTCTTTCAGCGAACGAACATCACCCTCCATCCACTCTTCCCCTGCGACGGCTCATCGTCAAGGGTAACCGTGTCTGCCTGAACTCCAAAAGCTCTCTCACAACCTTTCGACCCTTGGGAGTCAGTCGAATCTCTTTCAAATACCATTTATGCGACGTCCGCACCCCATACCCGATGAGGAGTTCCTTGTCGATCAGGCGTTCAAGCGATCGGGTGACCGAGTCCTGCGCATCCTTTTCGGACGGCCGTTCTTTTTCACTCTCGTAAAATTGTTCCAGCCCGCTGTGCTCCCGCCGCTTCCCTTTCGCATCATCGCAGGCAAGAAGAATATAGCGCTGAAGGTTGCTCAGATTCATCGACCTGATGCTCCGATTATACTCTTTTGATTTTTCCTCTTACCCTCACCATTTTGTCTCATGAGGCGGAAGCTTTTCCATCTCAACGATCAGCAATGGAATATCGTGCTTGAGGATTTGATAAAGAATGTCCATGTCGACCGCATCATAGCCATGAATGAGCCGGTTTCTCATGCTGACGATCTGAGGCCACGCAATGGCGGGATACCGGCTGCGGGCCGCATCCGAAACCCGGCCCGCCGCCTCCCCGACAATCTCAAGGAGACGGACGAGCGCCAGGCTCAGAACCCGGTCTGACGCAAGATCGCTTGCATGTTTTCCATGAATGAGAGCGGCCGCTTCGCGGGCATGATCCAGCATGTGGCGCAGACGAATGGCGTCATCATGCTGCGACATATTGGATCTCCGCCTCACGCAGGACCCGATCGCGGAAATAGTGACTGAGGAAGTGCGGGGTGTTCAGATCCACTTTACAACCGAGCATCAGGGACAACTCGGCTTCCATTTCGAAAAATGCAAGCCCCGGCACATGCCCGGGCTCAAATTCCACCAACACGTCTACATCACTGTCCGGCCGGAAATCATCCCGCAGCACGGAACCGAACAGCGCGAGCTTCCGGATATGGTGTTTCCTGCAGAACTCGGCAATCTTGGCCTTCGGGATGTTGATGTTAGCTCGTTTCATGGGTCGATCCATCTCGGTGTTGCCGACCATTATACCCTAGAACAGAAACCGTCCACATCGAATCGGAGATTTATAGGGTCTCCGATTCGATGCCTCATCTTTTCTTTTTACCCCCTCTCCCCCACAGAGGGGCGGGCCGGGAGCCGGTGAGGAGTGCCGTCTCAAAAGCCCCGTCTCGAATCGAAGATCATTAGGGTCTTCGATTCGAGACCTCAATCATTCTTTTCTTTTTACCCCCTCCCCAGAGGAGCAGGCTGGGGAGGCCGGGACTGGTGAAGAAGCCGTCTCGGAGCCCCGCACTACAAATGGCTTCGATGCTGTGCGGGGCGAGAGCCGAGGGCTGCCGAGCACCAGAAGCGCAGGCAAGCCCGTGCTGATGAACCAGTCCCGGTCTTCCCAGCCCTACCGTATCGCATCCTTCAGCGCCTGCACCAGCTCGATCACCTTGGCCGTGCCGCTCGGACTGCCGGCCTGCTCCTCGATAATCTTCACCACGGCGCTCCCCACAATCACCCCGTCCGCGATCTCCGCGATCCGCCGGGCCTGGTCCGGCGCCGAAATGCCGAAACCGACGACGACCGGCTTGTCGGTGTAGTTCTTGAGCATGGCGACGTGCGTCCGGACGTCGGTCAGATCGCGCAGTTGCGCGCCCGTGATCCCCGTGATCGACACGTAATAGATAAAACCGCGGGAGATGTCGGCGATTTTTTTGAGCCGGGCCGCCGGACTGGTCGGCGCCGCGAGAAAGATCAGATCGAGGCCGTGCCGCTTGCAGTGGTTGTGCAACGGGCCCGCCTCTTCCATGGGGAGATCGGGCACGATCACGCCGTCCACGCCGGCCTTGACGGCGTCCTCCACAAACCGCCGCTCGCCATACTTGTGGACGGGATTCTCATAGGTCATCAGAATGAGCGGCACATCGGTGCGTTCCCGCAACCGGGCGACCAGGGCGAGAATCGCGGTGAGCGAGGCCTTGTGCTTGAGCGCCCGCTCGGCCGACCGCTGAAGGACCGGCCCATCGGCCAGCGGATCGGAGAAGGGGACGCCCAGCTCGATGAGGTCGGCGCCGGCGCTTTCCAGCTCCAGGACCAGCCGCTCGGTCGTATCCAGATTCGGATCGCCCGCCATGATGTAGATGATGAGCGCCTTCTTCTTCCCGGCCTTGAGCTTGTTAAATGTTTTTTCTATTCTATTCATCTTTCACTCGTCACTCGTCACTACAACTTCACGCCCTTCACCTTCGCCACCTGTTGCACATCCTTATCCCCCCGGCCCGATAAATTCACGATGATGACCTGGCTCTTCTTGAGCGTGGGCGCCAGTTTCACCACCTCCGCGATCGCGTGGGCGCTTTCCAACGCCGGCACGATCCCTTCGGTGCGGCTGAGCAGGTCGAACGCGGCCAGCGCGTCATCATCCGTCGACGACGTGTAGGCAACCCGTTTCTGGTCGTGGAGGTAACTGTGCTCCGGCCCGACGGCAGGATAATCGAGGCCGGCCGAGATCGAATGGGTCGAGCGGATCTGGCCGTCCGCATCCTGCAGGAGCCACGTCTTCGTGCCGTGGAGCACGCCGACCGAGCCGTCGGCAAAGCGCGCCGCGTGCCGGTCGGTTTCAATCCCGTGCCCCCCCGCCTCCACGCCGATCATCCTCACCCGCTTGTCGGCCAGAAAGGGATGGAAAAGGCCGATCGAGTTGCTGCCGCCGCCGACGCAGGCGACCAGATAATCGGGCAGGCGCTTCTCGAGCTTGAGGATCTGCTGCTTGGCCTCCCTGCCGATGACCGATTGGAAGTCGCGGATCATCATCGGGAAGGGATGGGCCCCCAGGACCGAGCCGAGGATGTAGTGGGTGGTGCGCACGTTCGTCGTCCAGTCGCGCATCGCCTCGTTGATCGCGTCCTTGAGCGTCCGGCTGCCGTTGTCCACGGGCCGGACTTCCGCGCCCAGGAGCCGCATCCGGAAGACGTTGAGCGACTGCCGCTCCATGTCCTCCGTCCCCATGTAGACGACGCAATCAAACCCGAAGAGCGCGGCGGCCGTCGCCGTCGCCACGCCGTGCTGGCCCGCGCCCGTTTCGGCGATGACGCGCGGCTTTTTCATCCGGCGGGTGAGCAACGCCTGGCCGATCGTGTTGTTGATCTTGTGCGCGCCGGTGTGGCAGAGGTCTTCGCGTTTGAGATAAATCTTCGCGCCGCCAAGATGCGCCGTGAGCCGTTCGGCGTAGGTCAGCGGCGTGGGACGGCCGACAAATTCCTTGAGGTAATACTGGAGCTCGGTCTGAAACTTCCGGTCTTTTTTGGCCGAGAGATAGGCCTTCTCCAGATCAATCAGCGCCGGCATGAGCGTTTCCGGCACGAACTGGCCTCCGTAGGGACCGAAATGGCCGCCACGATCCGGTGACTCACGCAGCACGGCGGCCGCTCCGTGTGGATGTGGGTGCAAACGCCTTGCGGGCCTCATCGATGAATTTCTTCACTTTGTTCGGATCCTTTTTCCCCAACGATTTTTCGATGCCGCTGCTCACGTCGACGCCGATCGGCCGGACGGTCCGGATCGCCCTGGCCACATTTTGCGGCGTCAGGCCGCCGGCCAGGATCACGGGGCCGTAGCGCTTGGCCAGTTTGGCATGCGACCAGTCGAACGTCTCACCAGTGCCGCCCAGTTGATCGTGCCGGTAGGTGTCGAGCACAAAGGCGCGGACGCGATAGTAGCACATGGCTTCGATGGTCTTTTTGTCCTTCACACGGATCGCCTTGATCACCCGGCCCGGGAACCGGTCGCACAGGTCCGGCGGCTCGTCTCTTGACCGTCTGGGGCGTGATCGCGCGCGGGCTCTGCTGATAGACGACAAACCCCAGCGCATCCGCCCCCGCCTCCACGGCGGTCATGGCGTCCTTGAGCGTCGTCAACCCGCAGATTTTTATGCGTCCGTGTTGCGTCATTGCATCCCCGTGTTATTTTCCTGCCAACCAGACCGCCTCACACCCGGAACCAGTTCGTCGGCACGGGCTCACTTCGGGTTACGGCCCTCAGTGGCCCTCCGCTCTCAGCCGTCCCGGTGATAGAAACCATCGATGGGACGGCTTCCGAGAGGGCGCTCCTCACCGGTCCCGGGTGCGAGGCGAATAACTCTTACGTCCCCATCAATTCTTTGACCTTTGCGCCGATATTCTCGGCCCGCATGAACGTTTCGCCGATCAGCACCGCATGCACCCCTGCCTCGGCCAGTCGCTCGATATCTTTCCGCCCACCAATGCCGCTTTCGCTCACGATCACTTTGTTCTTGGGAATATGTTTGATGACCCGGAACGTCGTCTCCAGATCAACGGCAAACGTCGTCAGATCGCGGTTGTTGATGCCGATGATCGGTGCCCATTCCACGACCGATTCCAGCTCACGCTCGCTGTGGACTTCGGTCAGCACTGACAAACCAAGCCCCAGGGCCAGCTCATAGAGATCCCGGATCTGCTTCAGCTCCAGAATCGCGGCGATGAGCAGCACGGCGTCGGCGCCCAGCGCCCGCGCTTCATAGAGTTGCACCTCATCCAGCACGAAATCCTTTTGGAGCAGCGGCAATGTCACCGCCTTGCGCACCTGGGCCAGATAGTCGAGCGAGCCCTGAAAATAGGGCTGATCGGTCAGGATCGAGAGCGCCCGCGCGCCGGCGGCTTCATACCGCTTCGCGATGTCCACCGGATCGAAATCCGGCCGGAGCACACCCGCCGACGGTGAAGCCTTTTTAATCTCGGCGATGAGCCGGATCGGGGGGCCGGCGATCGATTCCAGAAACGGCCGGCTTGGTTCGGTGTCGCGCAATCTGGTCTTGAACTCGGCGATCCGTTGCCGGCCGCGGCGGTCGCGCAGTTCCTCCCGCTTGGTGCGAACGATGTCGGCCAACAAAGTCATGGTCGTCTTCTGACGGCTCAGCCGGCCACCCGTTGGCTGCACTGCTTGAGCGCGGCAAGCTTGTCCCACGCCGCGCCGCTGTCGATGATCGTGCCGGCCAGCTTCACCGCCTCCCGCAGCGAGTTCGCCTTGCCGCAGGCGACCAGCGCGGGCGCGGCGTTGAACAGGACGATGTCGCGCTTGGGCCCCTTCTCACCTTTGAGAATCGCCGTGGTGAGTTTGGCGTTCTCCCCGGCGTCGCCGCCCTTCAACTCTTCGATCCGGGCCGGTTTGATTCCGACATCCTTGGGCTCGATGTGATAGCACTGGATCCGGCCGTCCTTCCCCTCGCAGATTTTCGTCCGCCCGGTGACGGTGATCTCGTCCAGACCGTCCTCTCCGTGCACGACGTAGCAGTGGCGGCTGCCCAGCTTCATCAGCACCTGGCCGATCAAATCGGTCAGCTCCGGCGCGTAGACGCCCATCACCTGGATCGACGCGTCGGCCGGATTGGTCAGCGGCCCCATGAGATTGAAGATGGTCCGCATGCCGATCTCGCGGCGCGGCCCCATGGCGTGCTGCATCGCCGTGTGGAAAAGCGGCGCGAAGAGAAAGCCGACGCCGACCTCGTTGAGACACTCCTCGACCTGCGCGGGCTTGAGCTCAATCGTCACGCCCAGCGCCTTCAGCACGTCGGCGCTGCCGCTGCTGGAGGAGACCGACCGGTTGCCGTGCTTGGCGACGGTGATCCCCGCGCCGGCCACGACGAAAGCGGCGGTCGTCGAGACGTTGAAGGTGTGGCGCCGGTCGCCGCCGGTGCCGCAGGTGTCGACCACGAGCGGATCGTTGGGGCGGACGCGGACCGCCTTGCGCCGCATCGCCCGGGCCGAGCCGGTGATCTCCTCCACCGTCTCCCCCTTCATCCGCAGCGC
>JACQCE010000096.1 GCA_016201765.1 Nitrospirota bacterium | reverse complement strand
TCGGCCGGATCGGAGAGCATCGACACGCACAGCCGCCGGACCTTCGCCTCGTAGCGGCGCACCAGCGCTTCGTACGCGTCCTGTGCGGCCGGCCGGCCGGACAGCGTCTCGCGGATCAGCTCAGAATCGTCGATGACCGCCCCCCGTGACAAGACCGGAACAGCGGACCACCGTCATGACAATGAACATCGAGGAACGCTGCACGGGCATGGGTCTGTTCTACCATAACGCCCGCCTCACCGCTTGCGTTGCACGCCGGACGGATAGATTGGCTGCAGGGGCGGCGAAAAGACAATCGCCCCCTCCCGGGCCCGAGGCGGAACCGCGAGAGAGGGCGATCGAAGTAAATCGGGATTCGGTTACGGCTTGGTGACGTCCTTCACCGCGTCCTTCGCCGCGCCCGTGGCCGCCGCGCCTTCCTGCTTCACGGCATCTTTCGCAGCTTCACCCTTGGCCTTGGCGTGCTGGCCGGTCGCCTTCGCCTTGTGCTTCGCGGTCTTGCCCTTGGCCTTGACGTCCTTCTTCGCGGCATCGGCAGTGCCCTTCGCCGCATCCGTCGTCGCCTTGACGTCACTCTTCATCTGGTCGCCGGCCGCGGGCGCCGGCGGAGCCGCTGTTTCGGCGGCAAACACGGGCACGCCCAGCACCAACGCACCAACAGCAACGATACTTGCCATGATTCCAATCTGTTTCATGTGTTGCTCCTCCAACTAGTTTAGTATGTGGCGTGCACACGCACCTTCCCGGAGACCACCAATCATCATATTGAAGTCCCCACCTCGTGTCAATCCCCCCCAAAATATGAAGGCCGGCTATGCGTCGGCCCTTACATCTTTCCCTCCATTTTCCATTCTCCATTTTCCGCCCTGCGCCTCCCCGTCGATTGCCAATCACGGCAGGCTTCGGTAGAATAGCCCCCGCCATGCGAAGAACACAAGGCCAGATCGAGGCGGAGATCGGCAACGCCCTGATCCAGTTTGAAAAAGAGTACATGGGACGCGGGCCGCAGGAGACGCGGGCGTTCATCATCGAGGATATGATCCTGGTGCGGCTCAAAGGCGTGCTCACGCCGGCCGAGCAGCAACTTGTTAAAAACCCCCAGGGCATCGAGCTGATCAAGCGCGTCCGGTCGAACCTGCTGGAACAGGGGCGCGAGTTGCTGACCAAGGCCATCGAATCGATCACCCAGGTGCCGGTCATCAGCCTGCACACCGACATCAGCACCAAGACGGGCGAGCGGGTGATCATCTTTACCTTGAGCGAAAATCTGGCGGGGAAATTGCGTGGCAATAATATGCCTTGACGAACGCCGAAGCCGCGCGGTTTAATAGCCAGAACGGACGATAGCCCGAAGGATTCCGGACACGGGATCGGTTGGGCTGTAAGCCGACTCAATAGTTGATTGAGTCGGCTTTTTTTATGTGTTGATCGGGGTGGGGGGCATGGCTCGCCGCGAGGACTCGCCCGAGTGGTTCGACAGGCTCACCATGACCGGTCACCCGAGCCCTTCGACACTCCGTTCATCCTGAGCCTGTCGAAGGATGAACGGGCTCAGGACAGGCTTGTCGAAGGATGCCGCACGGGCCTCCACATGAGATGAGTCGGCTTTTTTTATGTGTTGATCAGGGTGTGGGGCAACATGACCGTACTTGACTACTACCCGCTCTTGATTCCCCTCGCGCCGCTCGCGGCCGCCCTGCTCACGGCGTTGCCGCGTGGCCTGGTTGGAGAGGTGAATTACCGGCTCGGCGCGCTCTGCCACGTCGCCGCCCTGCTCGCCGCCCTGCTGGTGCTGCGCACGGCGGCGGCCGCAGGCCATCCGGCCGTCGACCTTGTCCTCTTCGGTTCGCCGGACGGGCCGTTGCAGTTCGCCTTCCGCTTCGACCGGCTGGCGGCCGTCATGATGACGCTGATCTCCGGCATCGGCACGCTGCTCTATCTCTATTCCCTCCGTTACATGCAACAGGAGCAGGGGCGCGCCCGGTACCATACGTTGCTCGCCGTCACCATCGCCACGCTGCTCTGCATGGTCTCAAGCGCCAACCTCGTCATGCTCTTTCTCTGCTGGCAGCTCCTGAGCTGGCTGTTGAGCTTTCTGGCCTACAATCATGGTCATCCCCCCACCGCCCGTGGCGCCTTCCGGACGTTCATCATGCTCCGCTTCGGCGACGTGGCGTTCCTGGCCGGCCTGGTCATGGCCTATGCCGTCTACGGCACGCTCGATCTCCAGCAGCTCTTCGCACGCGCAGCTCTGACGCAGGCCGCGCTTCCCCTCTGGCACAACGGGCCGGAGATGCAGGCCGCCACCGCGATCACGCTGCTGCTCTTCGTCGGCGCCATGAGCAAGTCGGCCCAGGTGCCTTTGCACATGTGGCTGCCCGATTCGCTCTACGCCCCCACGCCGGTCCACGCACTGCTGCACGCGGGGATCATCAACGCCGGCGGCTTTCTCCTGAACCGGCTTGCCCCGCTCTACGGCTTCAGCCCGTCGACGTTGCACGTGGTGTTTGCCGTCGGTTTACTCACCGCGCTGCTGGGCGCAGGCATGATGCTCGTCCAGAACGACATCAAGAAGACGCTGGGCTATTCGACCATCGGCCAGATGGGCTACATGATCATGGAATGCGGGTTGGGCGCCTTCGCCCTGGCCGTCTTCCACCTGATCGCGCACGGCCTCTTCAAGGCCACGATCTTTTTGAACTGCGGCAACGTGATCCATCTCGCCCGGCAGGAGCCGAGACGCCCCGAGGTTCATCATAGGACCGGGGCCGCCGGAGCGGCGGCTGCCGTTGACACCGACGAAGAACAATTCTCGACGGTCACCTGGCTCACCGGCTTCGCCACCACGCTCATCCTGCCGCTGATCATTCTGCTGGCGGGCCACGGCGCGCTCAGCCTGCCCATGCGCGACTCGCAGGGCGTCGTCATCTTCCTCTTCTTCAGCTGGGTCACCTCCTCGCAGGCGATCCTCACGCTCTACCGCGTCCGCGCGATCGCCTCGCGGAAAGTGGCGGCGCTCATGCTCCTGGCGCTGGTGCTGGTGGTGATGACCTACCTCTTCGCGGCCGAGGCCTTCACCTACTTCCTCTATCCGGCGCCGGGCGAAGTGGCCTTCTATTTTGAGGCCGCCGCCTTGCCGGTCTGGCTCTTCGACGGGATCGTGGTGGTCACCGCCCTCTTCGTCATCGTCGGCTGGGTCACGCTCTATGCCCGGAGCAGCGGCCGGGCGATCCGGCTGCCCGACTGGTTTACGAACCGGCTCGAACGGTGGCAGGTGCGGTTCTATCTCTTCCTGATCAACCGCCTCTATCTGGACGCGCTGGCCCTCGCGCTCAACCGCACCGTCATGGGATCGGTCCATCGGCTCGATCAAAACCGCCTCTTCCTGGCCGTCGGCGCGGCGGTGGCGCTGGTGCCGTTGTTCTCCGTGGCCGTGACGGCCGCGCAATTGCCGGCCGCGGAGCTCCTGCTGCTGCCGATCGCGGTGTTGACATTGCCGCTGTTCCCGTTCCACGGTCTTTATGTCGCCGCGCTCACGCGCGTGCCCGGCTACCTGCCGGTCGTCCTGGCCGTGGCACTGCCGGTTGCGGGGCTCTCCACCCTGCTCAGTCTGCTGCCCCACCTGCCGCCGTCGCTGGTGCACGGTCTCGGCGCGCTGGCATTGATCGGCGCGCTCTACGGCTCGCTCAAAGCGCTGGCGCAATTCCGGGTCCGACGGCTGATCGCCTACGCCGGCCTGACCTTCTATGCCATCCTCTGGTGGCATCTGGCCGTCACCGGCGGCTACACGCCCCAGGCGGGCGTCTATGCCCGCGCCGTGATCCTCGTCACCGGCGGCCTGCTCCTCGCCTGGCACGCGGTGCAGGCGCGCTACGGCAATCTCGATATGGACCGGATCGGCGGGTTGATGCGCACGATGCCCCGGTTCGCCCTGTTGCTGTCATTGCTGATCATGGCCGGTGTCGGATTGCCCCCCTTCGGCCTCTTCTTCGGCTTTCTGGGCCTGCTGCTCCATCCGGGCGTGGCGACCTTCGCCGGCGACCTGCTGATCGTGCTCCTCACCTGGTTCGGCGCGTCGTGGTATCTCTTCAACATGCTGCAGCGGCTGCTCTTCGGCCCGCCGCGGGCGGATCTGATTTATGATGATCTGCGCCCCACCGAAATTGCCTCGCTCGTCCTGGTCCTTGTGGCGTTAATCGGTGTGGGAATTGGGAGTATGCAGGGGCTGTCGCCCGACGTACTGCCGGACACAGTGATGCGGGGCGTTCAGAATATGCTCCAGGTGGTATCCAAATGACACCGACTGCGTCGTACTCCGACACCAACCGGATGCACCTGCGGGGGCTGATCCTCGTCGCCGGCGAGATCGTCGCCACCTACTGGCCGATGCGCACGTTCGTCCACCACAACCCGCTGCACGGGCTGGAGGATCTTCACTTCGACGACGCCGTCCGGCGCGCCCGCCGGCTGTTGGGCGGCCGCGGCCATCTGCCCAACGCCGCCTATCGGGACTATCTGAAAGCAGGTCGGATCAAGCCGGAGCAGATCGACGGCGCGCTCGCGTCGCTCATACAGGACAAGCGCGTGACCGTGGGCCAGGGGCCCGTGACGCACGCCGACGTGGTGCGCGCCCATCTGCTCCATGGCATCACCGCGCCCGCAGCGGACACGCTCGATGCCGTCATCGAGCGCCATCGCGACCGCGCCCGCATCCGGGCGCTGGCGGCGCATCTGGCCCCCGCGATCGCCGTGCCCGCCATCCGCGACCACATGGCGGCCGTGATCGAAGGCGAACGCGCCGGCCTCGGCCGCGGCTCGACACTCGCCGCCTGGTGCGATCGGTTGCTCGGCACGGATCTCACCGAGCGGATCGACCGGGAGATGATCAAGTGGTGCGAAGCGTTTCTCGACGAAGGGCACGCCGCCTGGCCGATGCCCGAACGGCAGCGGGGCTTCTTCGGGGCATGGAGTCGGCTCGCCTCGCAGGAACGCTCCCCCTGCGGGATCGCCGACAGCCGCCGCAAGCTCGCCGCCCTTCCGGAACAGTCTGACGACGCCCTGCTCGACAGCCTCCACGCGCTGGGTATCCCTGTGGAGGCATGGTCTGATTTTCTCTCCCGCCATCTCGCGGCTTTACCCGGCTGGGCGGGCTTTATCAAATGGCGGTCGGACCAGACCGACTATGCATGGCAGCACACCCATCCGGCCGACCTCCTGCAATACCTGGCCGTGCGTGTCTGGTACGAACGGGAGCTGGTCCAGGCCGCCTGCCGTGAATCGCTTGGGATCGACGGCAATCTGGACGCCATCCGCCTGGACTTGGAGGCCCATCCGCACCGCTATTACCTGCTGCGGGAACGGGGGAACGGCCATCTGCCCTCGACGTACGCCTCTGCGCTCGACCGGATCCGGTACGCCGCCCACCGCGCGCCGGCCGAACGGTATCAACAACTGACCGAGCGATACGCAGTGCAATTCGGCCCGCGCCACGAGCAGACGGCGCGGCTCGCAGCAGCCTGGCGGTTGCTCACGCTCGCCCGAGCGCTGGAGATCGATCCGGCACCGCTGTTGCAGACTGCACCCGAGGAACTGCGGCTCCTGCTCGACTGGCTCGATGGCTTCCCCGAATCGGAGCACGGCCCCGTCTGGCTTCACGCCTTCGAAGCCGGTTATCGGGAGGAGCTCATCGGCAGGCTGCGTCCGCGCGCCTCACATCGCGCGGAACCGCGGGAGACGGACACACAGATCAAAACCCGCCACCAGGCGCAGGCCGCCTTCTGCATCGACGTCCGGTCCGAATCGTTCCGCCGCCATCTGGAAGCGGTGGGTGATTACGACACGTTCGGCATCGCCGGCTTCTTCACCGTCTTCATCC
>JACQCE010000085.1 GCA_016201765.1 Nitrospirota bacterium | reverse complement strand
TGATTCGGGCATGATCTAGGCAGAGTGCTCAGCCGTCAAAAAACCCCGGTCCCAGGCGGAAGAATTAAGTATGGTGTCCCCGGAATTGACAGAATTAAGTATGGTGTCCCCGGAATTGGAATTCTGTCCGGTAGGCGCGGGCGACGGGCGGTCGGGCAGCGGGGCATTTACTCCAGGATGTTCAATCCGGCCAATCGCTTGAAGATTCGAAAATCCCGATCTCGTGTCACGAGTGTTGCGTGATGATCCAGACAGTTTTGAGCGATCAACGCATCAGCCAGCTTGGCTTTCTGGCCATGACGGAGCGCCATCGCCCGTAGCAACCCCGCGCGCTCCCAAAAACCATCCGTCATCGTGAGGACAGGCAGGTCCAGGATGGCCTGTCGGACGGCGGGCCGGAGGCGCGGATCACTGAGCACCTCGGTCACGGTGACCGGCGAGAGCACGCCGATCTCATCGGAAAAGGCCTGATCCACCAGATCGACATCGGCGCCGGCGGCTCCCTCCAAATAGGCGATCAACGCGCTGGTGTCGATGCACAGCATCAATCCTTCCGAAGTTGGGAGAGCCGGATGCTGAATTTCACCTTGCCCTTCAGGCTCCGCAATTGGGCATACGCGCGGCTGGCTGCGACCAATTCCAGCCCTTTGCGGATCGTCGGGGTGATGCCCTGTCCGGTTGCGGAAACGGCCCGTTCCAAGATGTCCTCGGGCACTTCAATGGTCAATTTTCTCAATCCCATGGGCCCGCCTCCTCGTCACAGGGCACAGAATACCATATAGAAGACCATATGTAAATATGGCCTTCGCCTGTTTCTTCAGATCAGCGTGTAGCCGATTTCGCGGACGGCGCCGTTGGTGATCCGGAAGGCGCGGGCGACGGGGCGGGCGGGGTCGGCCAGCGAGACGAGCAGGTAGGCCGCGTCCGGATAGAAGGCCAGTTTGATGTCGGTGGCCGACGGGTAGGCTTCTGATTTCGGATGGGAGTGGTAGATCACCGCCAGTTCCAGCCCGTTGTGGCGCATGTTCTTCTGGACCCAGAGCTGTTCCCGATTGTCCATCAGATAACGGATCTCCGGATTGGGATCGCCGTTTTTCACCCGATAGATGTGCGACACGCTGCCGTTGCGTCCCGCCAGGATGCCGCAGGCTTCGTTCGGCGCCTCGTCGCGAGCGTGCGCGAGCAACTCCTCAAAAATCGGTTTGGGAATGTTGACCGAGTCAGGCAATGGTGGAGGTCTTTGTGCGGTTGATTGATGCTGGCGGCAGCGTGCAGGAGACGGTGTAGTCGTCCAGCAGTTTCGTGATCCGGGGCGCGGTCCCGCACAGCGCACAGTTGGGATCGTGCCGGAGTTTCAACGTCCGGAACGTCATGGCCAGCGCGTCATAGGTCATCAGCTTGCCGGTCAACGGCTGGCCGATGCCGAGGACCAGCTTGAGCGCTTCGACTGCTTGGAGCACGCCGATCGTCCCCGCCAGCACGCCCAGCACGCCCGCTTCCTGACAGCTCGGAATCATGCCCGGTGGCGGCGGTTCCGGATAGAGACAGCGGTAGCAGGGCCCGCCTGCCGGACGGGCAGGGCCGGCTCCCGAGTCGGTGAAAAAGGTCGTCAATTGCCCTTCAAACCTAAAAATGCTGCCGGTGACCAGCGGTTTCTTGAGAAAAAAGGCGGCGTCATTGACCAGATAGCGCGTGGAAAAATTATCGGTGCCGTCGATGATCAGATCGTAGTCGCGGAAGAGCGATTCGACGTTGTGAACGGTCAGCAGCTCCTCATGCGCGTGCACCGTGCAATCGGCGTTGAGCGCGGCCAGTGTGGTTTTGGCCGATTGGACTTTCGGCCGGTTGAGCGTGACGGTGGAATGCAGAATCTGCCGCTGCAGGTTGGACAGGTCGACCCGGTCGGCGTCGATAATCCCGAGCGTCCCAACGCCGGCCGCGGCCAGATAGAGCGCGGCGGGCGAGCTTAAGCCGCCGGCGCCGATCAGAAAAATCTTCGCCTCGCGGAGTTTGCGTTGCCCCTTGCCGCCCACTTCCTTCAGCACGATCTGACGGCTGTAGCGCTGGATTTGCTCTTCAGTAAAATTCATCGCGTGTGGCCGGACATAGGAAGGTTATTCGATGACGTTTCGTTCAATCAGATCGACTTTCACGCCCTTTTTCTTCAGGCCGGCGACGGCTTTCTCCACTTCTTTCGTTTCGCCGATCAGCTCCAGATCGACCCAGCCGGTTTTCTCCGTGACGTCGGCCCGGCGGATGTTGGTGACCACCTTGTACTCCTTGCCGATCTGATAAATCACCGGTTCCTTGATCTGCTCTTCGGGGAACGTGATCCGCACTTTCAAACTGGCCATATAAGCTCCTTTGATGCCAATGGGTCAACACGAGGGGGCTCGGGGTGTGGGGGCAACGGAGGACGGTTGATCGCTTCCGCACGGGCCCCCACATCAGATGACCCGCCCGCAATTGCCGGCACGATGGAGACCTCATCCCCCTTCTTCAGGGTCGTCTCCAGTCCCTGGGCGAACCGGATGTCCTCATCGTTGATGTAGATGTTCACGAACCGGCGCAACTGGCCGGCCTCGTCATAGAGCCGTTCTTTCACGCCGGGAAATTGCCGCTCCAGCGTCTCCAGCAGCTCCTGCACGGTGCGGCCTTCGGCAGTGACTTCCCCCTGGCCGCCGGTCAACCGGCGCAACGGGGTGGGAATTCTCACGAGAATCGACGTTCCGGTCACGCTTGGCTCCTTACGTATCCCGCTTCAATTGCAGGGTTTGTTCAAAATGGCTCAGGCTGGGCTGAATCCGCACGACGTCCCCGACCGAACCGGCGATCGCCTCCTGTGTTTTCAGGCCATGGCCGGTGATGTAGGCGACGGTCAGTTCGCGGCGGTCAATCTTGCCCTGCCGGGCGAGTTTCGCGAGCACGGCGGTGGTGACGCCGCCCGCCGTTTCGGCGAAGATGCCCTCGGTGCGGGCCAATAAGCTGATGCCCTCGACGATTTCAGAGTCGGAGACGGACGCAATCGAACCGCCGGTTTCCCGGACGGCCTTCAAGGCGTAATAGCCGTCGGCCGGGTTGCCGATGGCGAGCGACTTGGCGATCGTCTTCGGCGTGACCGGCTTGATGAAATCGCGGCCGGCTTCAAAGGCGGTGGCCACCGGGCCGCACCCTGCGGCCTGTGCGCCGCTGACCTTGGTGTGGGGCTGGTCGATCAGCCCCAGTTTGGCGAGCTCCATCAGTCCCTTGCGGATCTTGGTCAGCAACGAACCGGAGGCGATGGGGACGACGACGTGATCGGGCGCCGTCCAGCCCAGTTGCTCGGCGGTCTCAAACGCCAGCGTCTTGGAGCCTTCGGCGTAGTAGGGACGGATGTTGATGTTGACGAACGCCCAGCGATATTCGCCGGCCACTTCACTGCAGAGACGATTCACATCGTCATAATTCCCTTCCACGGCCACGACCGTCGGCCGGTACACCAGATTGCCGAGGATTTTGCCCGCTTCCAGATCGGAGGGGATGAAGACGAAGCAGCGCAGGCCGGCCTGGGCGGCGTGGGAGGCGACGGAATTGGCCAGGTTGCCCGTGGAGGCGCAGGCGACGGTGTCGAAACCGAACTCCCTGGCCCGGGTCAGCGCGACGGCGACGACGCGATCCTTGAACGAGAGCGTGGGATGGTTGACCGTGTCGTTCTTGATGTAGAGCCGGTCGAGGCCGAGCTCGCGCCCCAGATTCTTGGCGTGGATCAACGGCGTCATGCCGGCGTACAGACCGACCGTCGGCTCCTTCTCGATGGGCAGCAGCGGGGCGTAGCGCCAGAGGCTCTTGGGGCCCGCTTCGATGCTCGCACGGCTCATTTCCCGGCCGATGGCGTCGTAGTTGTATTCCACCTCCAGCGGGCCGAAACAGAACTCGCAGACGTGCAACGGCTCGAGCGGATAGCGTTTGCCGCACTCGCGGCAGACGAGCGCCTTCATCTTCGTCATGCCGCCCCTCCGTTCGAGAGGAGCGCGGCCGTCGGCAGTTCGCACACCTGCTGCTCGGCGACCGTCAGCGTGGTGATGGTGGGCTGTTCGCCGCAGATGGGGCACTTGGGATTGCGCCGGACGGTGATCTGCCGGAAACTGCTGGCCAGCGCGTCATACGTCAGCAGACGGCCGGTTAATGGCTGCGGCAGCCCCAGAATGAGTTTGATCGCCTCGGTGGCTTGAATGGTGCCGATGACGCCGGCCAGTGCTCCCAACACGCCCGCCTCCTGGCAGGTGGGCACCAGGCCGGCCGGCGGCGGTTCCTTGAAAATGCACCGGTAGCAGGCACTTTGGCCGGGTAGAATGGTCATCACCTGTCCGACGAACCGGAGAATGCCGCCGTGGATCAGCGGCCGCTTGGTGAAGATGGCGGCGTCGTTGGCCAGAAACTTCGTGGGGAAGTTATCGGTGCCGTCGATCACAATGTCATACTGTTCGAACAACGAGAGCGCATTATCGGCCGTGAGCCGTTCGTGATGGGGCACGACGGTGACGTCGGGATTGAGCGCCGTCAACTTGGCCTGGGCCGAGGCGACCTTGGGGCGGTCGACGTCGGGCGTGTGATGAAGAATCTGCCGATGAAGGTTGGACAGATCGACGACGTCGCCGTCGATCAAGCCGATCGTCCCGATGCCCGCCGCGGCCAGATAGAGCGCGACGGGCGAGCCGAGCCCTCCGGCGCCGATCACCAGCACACGGGCCTTGAGCAGCGCGGCCTGCCCCTTGCCGCCCACCTCCGGCAGTAGAATGTGGCGGCTGTACCGCTGAATCTGGGTTTCGCTAAAGCGCATAAGTTTTACCATCATATCATGAGGTTGTCCCCCGTTGCCACTAGCAGGCCGGTGAAAAAGTCCACCTGCTGCGTTCTCGGCTCCTCGGGAATCCTCACGTACCACCCCCGTACGCTCCGGTTCCCTCGGAGCCTGCGGCCTTGCAGTTGGAACTTTTTGACCGGCCTGCCCCAGAACAGTTTTTTAACACCCTGTCGGGGATTCGCCCTGTCCAATTACCGGGACGACCGCGGGAAAAACTAGGGCAGAGGACTGAAATATTTCTCAATGCTGAAATAACGGTCGCCTCGATCGGGCAGGACGGTCACGACGGTCTTGCCGGGGCCCAGTTGCTGCGCGATTCGAATGGCGGCGACGACGTTCGCGCCGGCTGAAATGCCCACAAGAAGCGCCTCTTCGCCGGCCAGCCGCTTGGCCATCCGGAAGGCGTCATCATCGGTGACCGTTTCGATCCGGTCGATCACGGCGCGGTTGAGCACCTTCGGAATAAAGCCGGCACCGATCCCCTGGATTTTGTGGGGGCCGGGTTTGCCCCCGGAGAGCACCGGCGAGCCGACCGGCTCCACGGCGACGATCAGGATGCCGGCGCGATGGGCTTTGAGCACTTCGCCGACGCCCGTGATCGTGCCGCCGGTGCCCACGCCGGCGACGAAGGCGTCGATCCGGCCGTCGAGCGCCTGGAGAATTTCCGGTCCGGTCGTCATCCGATGCATGGCCGGATTGGCGGGGTTGGAGAACTGATCGGGCATAAAACTGTTCGGGTGGGCGGCGACCCTCTTTTTGGCCTCTTCGATGGCGCCGGTCATGCCGAGCTGGGCGGGGGTTAGGACAACCGTCGCGCCGTAGGATTCCAGCAGCGCGACCCGCTCGCGGCTCATGCTTTCCGGCATGGTCAGCGTGAGGTGATAACCGCGCACGGCGGCGATCAGCGCCAGGCCGATGCCCGTGTTGCCGCTGCTCGGCTCGATGATTTCAACGCCGGGCTTGAGCAGGCCGGCCCGCTCCGCCTCATTGATCATGTTCAGGCAGATGCGGTCCTTGACGCTGCCGCCGGGATTGCAAAATTCGGCCTTGCCCCAGACGGTCGCCGCGCCGTCAGGGACGACACGGCCCAGCCGGATCAACGGGCTGTTGCCGATCAGTTCGGTGACGTTCGCGTGCGGGGTCGGCGGGGATGACGAGCGGGGACGGTCGGCGCTCACGCCGTGCCGCCGCCCATATAGTAGAGGAACTCGATCTTGTCGCCCGACTTCAAGTGTGTGGAGGGAAAGACGGTGCGATCGAGGATCTCGCCGTTGTATTCGACGGAGACCATGTGGGGGTCGACCTTCTTGATCTGGAGCAGCTCCATCACGCTGGCCGCGGTGGTGGCTTCTTCCTTGCCGTTGACGATGACGCTGAATGACGATGACATGGGAGGCCAAAAATAGCAAACCGTTATCGGGACTGTCAAGGAGGGGATTGAATGAGCGATGCGAAGTTGATCATGCCGATGCCATTGTCACGCCATGCGCGCCCCTGCGTGCCATTGATGAGATCGTTCAACCGGTGGTAGAAGCCGGGCGCGGGATTCACTAAATCTTGAGGATAAATGGTTTTGAAATGGGTCGGGAGTCCGGGTTCTTTTTTTAATGCGTTTTCAATACGTTTTCGCTTGACAAGGTTATGGGATCATGTATACTTTCGCCGGAGTGGGATGAAGTGGGATGAAATGGGGGTCGTGTGTTTATTGGGTCCTTCCATCATACGCTTGATGCCAAGGGGCGCGTGAGCGTCCCAGTCCAATTTCGCCAGGTCCTGACCGATCGCTATGAGGAGACGTTGATCATCACGTCCGATTTCGATTTGTGCCTGGTGGGCTATCCCATCGAGGAATGGAGGCAGATCGAAGAGAAGATGAAAACGCTGCCGATGATGCAGAAAGAGGTGAAGGATTTTCTTCGGTTCTTTTATTCGAGCGCGGTGGCGTCTCCGCTGGATCGCCAGGGCAGGATCTTGCTGCCGGCTCCGTTGCGGCAGTACGCCGGATTGAATCGGGACGTGGTGATGATCGGCATGAGCAACAAAATCGAAATCTGGGGCGAGCGGCAGTGGAAGGAAAAAACGGGGCAGGTGAGCCAGAACGCGGAGCGCATCAGCGCCGCGCTGGCCGGCTTGGGACTGTGAGGCAGCTTCGGTAATGGGTGGAGCATCGGCCATGGTGGCGCATCGTCCGGTCATGGTCACAGAAGTGCTCGAATGGTTGCGGCCACGGGCGGGCGGCTGCTATCTCGATGGGACTGTCGGGGAGGGCGGCCATGCTGAGGCGATCCTGGAGGCCTCCGCGCCGACCGGCCGGCTGATCGGCTTCGATCGTGATCCGCACGCGCTGGCCATCGCGCGGGAGCGGCTGGCCGGATACGGGGCCCGCTGTCTGCTCACCCATGGTGATTATCGTGAGATCGACGATCGGTTGCCGGATCTGGGGATCGAGGCGGTGGATGGCATTTTGCTCGACCTGGGGATTTCCTCCCTTCAATTGGATCAACCGGAACGGGGATTCAGCTTTCGGGCCGACGGACCGCTGGACATGCGGTTTGATCCCTCTCAGGGGATGACCGCGGCCGATCTGGTGGCGCGCTGTTCCGAAGAGGAACTGGAACGCTGGCTGCGGGAATATGGTGAAGAACGATGGGCCCGGCGGATCGCACGGGCGATCGTGCGGCAGCGCGAGCGCGAACCCGTGTTGACCACACAGCAGTTGGTCTCGGTCATCGAGCGTGCCGTGCCTCCCCCCGCCCGGTATGGTCGGATCCATCCCGCCACCCGCACCTTTCAGGCGCTTCGCATTGTGGTCAACCGTGAGTTGGATGAATTGGGCGAAACGTTGGAGCGATTGGTCGCGCGGTTGGCCGCCTGTGGGCGCCTCTGCGTGCTGACCTACCACTCGCTGGAGGATCGGATCGTCAAACATCGCTTTCGAGCGCTGGCCGCGGCGGCACGCGGTGGAGCGGAACCAGGCCTGACCGTGTTGACCAAGCGGCCGCTTCGGCCGGCGTTGGACGAGGTCGAAGCCAATCCAAGGGCCCGCAGCGCCAAGTTGCGCGTGATCGAACGGGGGGGCGGGCAAGGATGACCCGGCGCGGTCGGGGAATGGCGCGGGTGTTCAAGCGTCGGTCGACCGGCGCCGCGGAGGGCGGGCTCCTGGGCCGGCGGTCATGGTGGATCGGCGCCGGGCTGGCGTTGGCGATGGTGGTCGCCGTGTGGGAACGGAGCGAGGTGGTCTCCCTGGGGTATGAGGTGAGCCAGCTTCGCGCCGCCCGGGACATGGAGCGGCAGCGCCACCGGTCGTTGATTCTGGAAAGCGCGTCGCTGGCGTCGCTGGATCGGATCGAGCGGCTGGCCTCGACGCAATTGGGAATGGCGGCCGCACAATCGGGACAGATTCAATTGGTGCCCGAGCAGCCGGGCGTTGATCCCGCGGCCATGGTGGCCGCGCTGCATCTTCGTCCGCAGGTGGCCCGGGCGGGCGACGCGCCGTGAAAAAGCGGACCCAGTGGCGATGCAACGAGGAACAGTCGACCCGTCGGTTCCGCCGCCGGCTGATCGCCGTCGGCGTGATCATGGGCGGTCTGTCGGCGGTGATCGGGTGGCGGTTGGTCGATTTGCAGGTGATCAACGCCGCGCCATTGGCCAAACGCGCCGAGCGGCAGCAGGAACGGCTGATCCCCATGGAGGGCGAACGGGGGACGATCTACGATCATCAAGGCCGTGTGCTGGCGATGAACAGCGAGATGCCGTCGCTCTTTGCCGTGCCCAGCGCGGTCGGGGAGCCCAAAGTGCTGGGGGCCGAGCTGGCGTCGATCCTGGAGCGTCCGAAAGCCGAATTGGTCAGGCGACTTTCGACCGATCGCGCCTTTATCTGGCTGGATCGACAGACGACGCCCGCGCAGGCCAAGGCTGCGCTGGCCGTGGGCGGCGGGGGGGTCGGCATGGTCGCCGAGAGCCGCCGCTTTTATCCCAAACGATCGCTGATGGCGCATCTGATCGGTTTTACCGGTTTGGATAATGAAGGACTGGAAGGCATCGAACTCCGCTACGACCCGTTGCTGCGCGGCGAACGGGGCTGGCGACTGATCGAGCGCGATGCCGCCGGCCGCGTCGTGCTCTCGAAGGGCTCTGGGGCGCCCAAGCGCGGCCACGACCTGCGCTTGACGGTCGATGAAGTGATTCAATATGAGACGGAAGAGGCGTTGGACGCCGTGATTCAGGAGACCCAGGCCAGCAGCGCCATCGCCATCATGATGGAGCCGGCCACCGGGGCGATTCTGGCCATGGCGGTCCGGCCGGAATTCAATCCGAACCGGTTGGCCGGACTGGAGGCCGGCCAATGGCGGAATCGGGCGATCACCGATCTGTACGAACCCGGTTCCACGATCAAGCCGCTGATGCTGGCCGGCGCGCTCGAAGAGAAGGCGATTGCTCTGAATGAATTATTCGATTGCGAACAAGGGCGCATGATGGTGGCCAACAAGCCGTTGCGCGATCACATCCCCTTTGGTCTGCTGACGCCGCGCGAGATCATCCAGCACTCGAGCAACATCGGCGCGGCCAAGATCGGGATGCGGCTCGGCGCGGAGCGGTTGCGCGGTTGGTTGACGGCATTCGGCCTGGGCCGGCCGACGGGCATCGATTTGAAAGGCGAGGCGAACGGCCTGCTGCGGCCCGTGTCGCAGTGGTCCGGCCGGTCGGTGGTCTCCCATGCCATCGGGCAGGAGGTGGGGGTGACGCCGCTCCAGCTGGTGACGGGGTATGCCGCCCTGGCCAACGGGGGATGGATGGTCAAACCCCATCTGGTGGAGGCGGTGATCGCTCCCGACGGCATCGATCGGCCCGAAACCTCCCAGCCGATTCGCCGGGTGATTTCCGAGCGGACCGCCAGGCAGGTGCGCGACATCCTCACAGCCGTCACCGGGCCGGAGGGGACGGGCGCCAAGGCGGCGCTGACCGGTTTCAGCGTGGCGGGAAAGACGGGCACGGCTCAAAAGGTCAATCCCGAGACGCGCCAGTACGACACCCATGCCGTCGTCAGCTCTTTTATCGGGTTTGTGCCCGCCGAGTCGCCGAAGTTTGTCCTGCTTGTTGTGGTGGATGAGCCGCAGGGATTGGGGTGGGGCGGCACGGTCGCCGCGCCTGTTTTTCGACGGATCGCCGAGGCCACACTCCATTATATGGGTGTGATGCCTGCCGTGGCGCCGCCCGCCTTGAAGGTGGTGGAGGCGGGACATCAACCGATGGGCAAGTCGCGTCAACCGGGCGGATCGTCACGACCATTGGACCTTCCCGCCTCCGGAGGTCCGCAGACCGTGGC
>JACQCE010000084.1 GCA_016201765.1 Nitrospirota bacterium | reverse complement strand
TGGGTGAGGGGCAAGTGAGGGAGTAAAGGGTCAGGGGATAGCAGAGAGAGTAGGCAGTAGACGGTAGACAGGAAGAGATTAAATATGGCAAATGAAGTTGTTCCCTGGCTACCGCCTACTGATTCCTGCCTACTGCTTTATATTTCCTGTCTACTGCCTACCGTCTACTGGCTACTGCCCTCATGAACATCGGCCTCTTCGGCGGGACGTTTAACCCCATTCACACCTGCCATCTGACCGTGGCCGACCAGGTCCGGCAGCTCATGGCGCTGGATCGAATCATCTTCATTCCCGCGGGCACTCCGCCGTTCAAGGCCTCGGCGCTGGCGCCGGCGGCGGATCGCCACGGTCGCGGCGTTGCGTCATGAGCACCCGGAGGACGCGCTCTTTTTCCTGGTCGGGGCCGATGCGTTTGCCGACATTCTTAGCTGGCGCGACTATCGGCGGCTGATTTCACTCTGCGAATTTATCGTCATCTCCCGGCCCAACCGGTCGTTTCTCTCGCTTCACCAGTTGCCGTTGCTGGCTCAGGAGGAGGTGGGACGGTTGGAGGCGCTGGATCGGGGGGAGTTGACGCAGGAGCGGATATCGCTGTCGGCCGGAGGGAGAATCTGGCTCGTCCACCTGCCGCCCTGTCCGGTCTCCTCCACGGCGATCCGGGAGGCGATTCACGCCGGGCGCCCGGTGGAGGCGCTCTTGCCTGAGTCGGTGGCTTCATAGAACGTTTCCGCCCTGACCAGCCTCGCCGAGTACTTCGTGCTCTGTTCGGGGGCGTCCCACCGGCAGGTGCAGGCCGTGGCCGAGGCGGTCGACAAGACGCTGGCCGAGGCCGGTTGCGCCCCGTTGAGCGTGGAGGGCGCGGGGCATGCCAACTGGATTCTCATGGACTATACCGACGTCATCGTCCATATCTTCCAGACCGAGATGCGGGAGTTCTACGGCTTGGACCAGCTCTGGGGGGATGCGAAGAAGGTGAAGGTGACGGGCGCGCAGCTCGACCGGTTGACGCTCAAGCCGCCGACCCAGCCCCCTGCCGGCCGCCGGCGGTCTGTTAAGCCATTGGGCGGTCCCTCGACCGGGGCGGGTGAGAAATGAAAACCCTGTTCGGCATTGCGTTGCTCTTCACGTTTCTCGGCGTCGTGGCCTATCTTGACTGGCTCAATCCGGGCAGCGTCCAGGTGCGGTTGTCGGACGCGCGCAGCTACGAACTCTCGCTAATCCAGTTCGGTTTGACCGCGTTTGTCCTCGGCGGTCTGGTCGTGCTGGGGATGGGGGGCATTCGCGAATTCCGCCGCCTGCTCCGGAGCTGGAGGGAGGCGCGTCGCCATCGGGCCGAGCAGCGGGTGAAGGAATGGCTGGTTCTGGCGATCAACGCGGAAGCCTCCGGGAAACGGAAGGAGGCGATCGGGTGGTTTGAGAAGATCCTGTCGCTGGATCCCAATCATCGGACCGCCCTGATCCGTTTGGGCGCGCTGCAACGGGCCCAGGGGGTGTTTCAGGAGGCGCTGCGGTTGCACCGGAAGGCGAAGAGCCTGGGCGACCGGGACATGGAGGCGGTGCTGGCGCTGGTCGATGACCTGGAGGCGATCCGCCGTCACGATGAAGCGGCGCTGGTGTTGCGTGAGGCGTTGGCCCACGACAAGGACAATCGCGCGGCGATGATCCGCCTGCGCGATCTGTGCATGGAGTTGCACCAGTGGGAGGAGGCGCACGGGTTGCAGGAGCGCTTTCTCAAGGAGATGGCCGGCGAGGAGGAGCCGCAGGAACGCGCCCGCCTGTTGGGTATCAAATACGAAGCCGGCCAGCAGGCGATGCTGCAGGACTCTCCGGATGCCGCCCGGCGCCATTTTCGGAGCGCGATCAAGCTCGATCGGAATTTTGTGCCCGCCTATATCGGCCTGGGGCGGCTGCTGATCGGCGAGGGCAAACCGGACCAGGCCGTTGAGGTGTGGCGCAAGGCCTACTGGACGACGTCCAGCCTGGTGCTGCTGCACCGTCTGGAGGATCTGCTCCTGGACGCGGGCGATCCGGCCGGGGTGATTGATTTCTACCGGCAGGCGATGGCGCGCGATCCCGGCAATCCCGTGCTCCAGTTTTATCTGGGCAAACTCTATTACCGGCTGGAAATGATCGATGAGGCGCTGGAGTTGCTGGCCGCGATCGACACGTCCAACACCCGGTTTCCGGACCTGCACAAGGTGTTGGGCAATCTCTATCTGCGCCGTGGCGACCGGCCGGCGGCCGTTGAGGAATTCAAAAAGGCGCTCGATTTGAAGAAACGGGTCCTGGTTCCCTACTACTGTCCTCATTGTGATTATCACACGACCGAATGGTCGGGCCGCTGTCCCCGCTGCGAACAGTGGAACAGCTTCCTGGCGACGCCGATCATCACGCCGCGGATGAAAGCCGCTCCGCCGTCCGAGCCGTCCGTCTATCCCGCGGGTGAGGCGTCGGGCGTTTCGTTCCGTTCCCTGTCCACCTAGCAGGCCGTTGAAAAAGTTCACCTGCTGCGTTCTCACGGTCTATCGTCATAACGGCGAGGCAATGGCTGCGCCGCAATGGGTGCCCCGTCGGAAATCCTCATCCGACCACCGCTCTGCGAGATGGTCGGACTCCGGTTTCTCGCTCCCTGCGGCCTCGGGGCACCCGCGCAAGCGGGTCGTGGAACTTTTTGACCGGCCTGCCCATAGGACACACTCCTCAACACCCTCTTAAATTCCGGCTGGGGTCCGAGTTTCCACTGTGACGACCTGTAGTGCTCATTGATGACCGGCCGCAGAACGCGAGATCACATTATCGGGGGGGCCAGGCGGTTGTTCCAGTGGTTGTGGCCGTCGGTCTGCACGGTCTGCCGGGCGCAACCGTCGATGCCTGACAATCCCTATTTTTGCGCCCAGTGCTGGCGGACGATGCCCCACCTGTCCCGGCCCTGGTGTCCGCGCTGCGGACTGCCGTTTGCGTCATCCGCCGCGCTGCTTTACAGTCCGACGCACCTGTGCTCGGCCTGTCGCGACCGGGAGCCGCCGTTTGAGCGCGCCCGCTCGGCCGTGGCCTATGACGGGGTCGCCGCCTCGGCCATTCATCTGATGAAATATCAGCGCCGGCGGCTGCTGGCCCGGTCGTTGGGCGCCTTGCTGCTGCCGCTGCTGGAGGAATTGGGGCCGGTCGACGGCGTCGTCCCCGTGCCGCTGCATGTGCAACGGCTGCGCGAACGGGAGTTCAATCAGGCGCTGGCGCTGGCGCAGGTCGTCTGCCGGGAGACGGGGTGGCCGCTCTGGTGGAATCTGCTCGAACGGACGCGGCCGACGCAGGCGCAGGTCGGCCTGGATGCGGCCGAACGGCGTCGCAACGTCAGGCAGGCGTTCCTCGTTCGGGACGTTGAACCGGTGGAGGGCAGGAGGATTCTGCTGATCGATGACGTGATGACGACGGGCTCCACCGTGCACGAGTGCGCACGGGTGTTGACGCGGGCCGGCGCTGGCCCGGTGCAGGCGCTGACCGTCGCCCGGCAGATCCGGCCCGGCTCCGCCTGAAAGACCAACGCCCCATCCCGGTGACCCGGAATGGGGCGTTGGTGTCACATGCGATGGAAGGGGTTTAGACCTTCGTCACGTTGCTGGCTTGCGGGCCCTTGGGGCCTTCGGTGATTTCAAACTCGACGGTCTGTCCCTCTTCGAGGGTTTTGTACCCGTCGCCTTGAATCGCCGAATAGTGCACAAATACGTCCTTGCCGCTGTCCTGGGCGATAAAGCCGTAGCCCTTCGTGGCGTTGAACCATTTGACTGTGCCTCGTGCCATGTTCTACTTCACCTCTCTGTCCGGCCGCAGGGCTTCCCGTCATGGGAAACGGTGCCGAACCTGCTGATTGTGGGTGCCTGCGGGTCGAACAGCGTGCGGTCTGACAGCGAGCACACAAAAAAACCGCAGCTGCGTGGGACTTCTCGGCTGCGGCGTCTCTGATCGATCACGTACTCTGTCGTCCTGCTAAGCAATATCACTATACCATGATCAAAATAGGGTCGTCAAGTCCTATTGGTGGCTGGTTAAGGGGGTGGTGCATAAGGCCGGCGCCCCTCGGCGCGGTACCGCCGGGCGTACTCGACATAGGCCGACCAGGCGTGGGCGATATAGGCCAGCTCTTTTTCCGTGACGGACCGGACCACTTTGCCCGGGACGCCCAGGACCAGCGACCGGGGCGGGATGACGGCTCGTTCCGTGACGAGGGCCCCGGCCCCGATGACCGATTCGGCCCCGATCACCGCCCCGTTCAGGATAATGGACCCCATGCCGATCAGGGCCCGGGATTCCACCGTGGCCCCGTGGACGATCGCCCGGTGGCCGACCGTGACGTGGTCGCCCAGGATGACGGGCTTGCCGGCGTCCACGTGCAGGACGGAATTATCCTGAATGTTGGTCGCCCGGCCGAGCGTGATTGGCGCCAGATCGGCCCTGATGACCACGCCGAACCAGACGCTGGCCTCCGGACCGACGGTCACCTGCCCCAGCAACGTGGCGTTTGGGGCGATGAAGGCGGACGGGTCGATCCGAAAATTGTCGGGCAACAGGATGATCTCGGAAGCCATGCGCGGCGTCAGACGGCGGCGATGACCCGTTTCAGCCGGGCGGCGACTTCATCGGCGATCGGTTCCAACTGGGGCCGGTTCAAGCGGCCGAGGGCGATCTTCGGATCGACGGCGCTGACGACCGTCCGGCCGTCGTCCGCCCGGTAGACGATGACGTTGCAGGGTAAAAACATGCCCAATTCAACCTCTTTCTGCAGCGCTTGGTGGGCCAGTGTCGGATTGCAGGCGCCGAGAATTTTGTAGGGGCGGAATTCAATGCCCAGCTTCTTTTTGAGCGTCTCTTTGACGTCGATCTCGGTCAGGACGCCGAACCCTTCCTTCTTCAGTTCATCAATGACTTTGGCGATCGCCTGCTCATAATCTAGATCGGTTGTCTTGGCAAGACCCAATCCCGACGATGCCATATCTGTTCCTTTCTGTTGATGAGATGACGGGCTACGGCCCATATTCTAGCGGATCACGCGATACCATTGCGCCAGCCAGGCGGGAGGAATCCCCAGCCAAAAGCCGGCCAGGAGCAAACTGTTTCGGGCCGTTGTCCAGAGCACGCCCTCCCGTTCCCAACGGCGGGCCGATGTGGTCACGGCGTCCGGCAGGAGCGCCACCCGTCCGACCCGTTTGATCCGTCGAACCAGATCGACGTCTTCCATCAACGGCCAGGGCGCAAAGCCGCCGATGGTCTCAAAGACCGTCCGACGCACGAACAAGGCCTGATCCCCGTAGGGCAGCCCGAAATAGCGGCTCCGGAGATTGGCGCCCCAGGCAATAATTTTCAAGACGCGGCACGGCGACGCGATCCGGAGCCGAAAGGCCCCGCCGGCGACCGTCTGATCGTCCAATGTGCGGCGGACCATGTCCAGTGCCGACGAGGGCAGTGCGGTGTCGCCGTGCAGGAAGAGCAGGATCTCCCCCTTGGCCTGCAGGGCGCCGAAATTCATCTGGTTGGCCCGTCCCCGCGCGCCTTGAAAGACTTCTCCGGTGAATTGGCCGGCCACAGTGACCGTCCCGTCCCGGCTTCCACCGTCCACGATGATCAATTCGCTGTCCGGGACGCCGACCAGCGGGTGCAAGGTGGCGGCGAGTGTGGCCGACTCATCCAGCACGGGCACGATGATGGAGATCAGCGGTCGTACGGCAACCATGGCATAACCTACTGGCTGCCCCGGCGCCCTGTCAAGGGCGGGTAGGTGGATCGGGCAGTGCGGCGGGGTCGACGGGGTAGAGGACGAATCCGGTCAGCGGTTTGGGCAGAAAATAGGTGGTCTTTCTCGGCATCCGGCCGCCGGTTCTGGCGATCGTTTCTATGGCATCAATCGGTGTGGGATTCAGCAAACAGGCGAGTTGGGCTTCGCTGCTCAGAACCTGGCGGGCCGCCTGGGTCGCATCCTTGACGTACCGAAGCTGGCCGTCGGCGACCGCCGACTCCTCCTGCAGGTGCAACAACGTCTCAAAAATTTCCGATTGAAGAATGCGGACGTCCAACTGCGCCGCCACGGGCTCGTTGGCCGTGAGCACCCAGAGTCGCGCGGGCGATCCATCCTCCCGTGCTCCCACAACCAGTCCGAAGGTCGGCTGCGTCCGGCCATGCTGTTGCATGGCGGCCGTGAGCGCCGGCATGGCATCGGGCGAGGCTGGATCGACGGCCAGCGGCAGGATGGAAAAGCGCTCTTTCAATCGATCGAGCAACCGGCCGGCATCAAACCCGGGCAATCGGGCCAGCACGCGATGCGTCGGCAAAATGGACAAGCCGGGATCATGGCTGGCCGTGATAAAGGCGAGGCAAAACTCGGCGGCCGGACCGAGCGCCTGCCGGGCCTGGGCATCGGCGGCGATTTCCTTGCGGTAGTTGAGCGCGGTCTCGTACCGGTGATGACCGTCCGCAATCATGAGGGGGGCCTGGGCGATGAGCCCGCCCAGTTCGCTGATGAGCGGGGGATCGGTCAGTCGCCACGCCTCCTGCACCGTGGCGGCGTCCACCACGGCCCGGCCGGCCGGCACGGAGGCGGCAATCGCCCGTTCCAGGAGGGGGCGGAGCCGTCCCGTTGGATCCGGGGCCAGCAGCAGAATCGGGCTGAAATGGGCCCGGCAGTGGCGCAGCAGTTGCAGGCGATCCTGCTTCGCCGAGGCGAAGGTCAGTTCGTGTGGAAGAATCTGGCCCGATTCGAACGGCTCCGCCCGGACGAGCGCGAAAAACCCCAGCAGGGTTTTCGTCTCGCCCTTCGCCGGGGCATAGCGGATTGAGGCCGGATAGAACGAGGGGGTCTCGTCCTGGATGAAGGTCTGATCGTGCCGCCAGTCGGCAAAGTGGCGGGCGGCCCGCAGGTACCGGTTGTCCGTCTCGGAATCGGCCGGCCGGACCCGGTTCAGGTCGATCCGGATCATGTTGTGCGGGTGGCGCGTGTAGTAGCCCTCCTGCTCGTCCGGAGAAATGATGTCATACGGCGGTGTCAGCAGGGGCGTCAGATCGGGAAACCGCGCAGGATTATAGCGGATGGCGCGGAACGGGCGGATCAGCGGCATGGGTCGGATTCAGACGGTCGCGGCGCGGCCGGCGGAGCGGTTAATGGTCACGGGAAACCACGTAGTCGGCGACGATTTCGAGGGCGTCCCGGTAGGGGGAGGGCGGGAAGGCTCGGAGCTCTTCGATCGCCAGGGCGATAAATCGGCGGGACTCCTCAAGCGTATAGGCCACCGATTGATAGCGCTCCATCAGGCGCAGGATCGTATCGAGATCATGGGCGGGGGTCTCGCCCCGCTCGATGATCTGTTCCACCACGGTCCGTTCCTCGCGGGTGCAGGCCGAGAGGAGGTGCAACAGCGGCAGCGTGATCTTGCCCTCGTAGAGATCCTGGCCGAGCGCCTTCCCAAGCTTGTGCTGGCTGGCGCTGTAATCAAGGGCGTCGTCCGACAGTTGAAAGGCGATGCCCAGGTGGCGGCCGAATTGCGCCAGCGCCGCTTTTTTGGCGGGAGCCGCGCTGTCGAGCAGGGCGCCCAGCATGCAGGTCGTCGAAATGAGACAGGCGGTCTTGTGGTCGATGATCTTCACGTAATCGCCGGCGCTGATGTTGACGTTGCGGCGCTGGGAGAGCTGCAGCACTTCGCCCTCGACCATGCTCCGGCAGGTTTCGGCCAGCGCCGCCTGAATGGCGGTGTTGCCCAGCGCGATGACCTGGTCAAGGGCATGGGCATAGAGATAATCGCCGACCAGGATGCTGGCCTTGTTCCCCCAGAGGAGCCGGGCCGTCTCGCGGCCCCGGCGCATGGCGGCGTCGTCCAGGACGTCGTCGTGCAACAGGGCGGCCGTGTGAATGTACTCGACCGCGCTGGCCAGCAGCAGGAGACGGTCCTGGCGCTCCCGCTCGTTGCACAACCGCGCGGACAGGATCAGCAGCAGCGGCCGGATGCGTTTGCCGCCGCTGCAAAAGAGGTAGCTCGCGGCGTGGTTGATGATCGGCGCGTTGGAATCGATGGCGCAGCGGATCCGGCCCTCCAGCGCCTGTAAATCCTCCCGGCACGCCTCCCAGACCTGATCGATGTTGGCAAAGCCGGCGGTGGAGGGGGCAAGCCGGGGCGAATCGGCAAACGGGGGCGTCATGGGCGTTCCATAGTAGCGAGGATTGTTTCGGGTGTCAAGCAGGCGGGCCGGGCTTGTACTACCAAATTAGAAATGTCCTGTTCCTCCCAAAGTAGAAATGTCCGGTTTTTAATCTATCGTAAGCGACGGTCCATTCTTTTCCAGGATATAAAATTCTACCAAGCGTTATCTGAGGTCCGTTTTCCTCTCGATCTTGCCCCCAGAGATTGATCTGATCCCTCTACCCTCAAACCCTACCATTCTCTGGAGGGACGGTTGTCTGAGGGCTAATGAGGACATTTCTATCGTGGCAAAAGCGGACATTTCTATTTTGGGATTACAGCAGGCGGGCCGGGCTTGACAGGGGACGATGGAGCCGATAAAATGAAAACGATAATAGAAATCGTTTTCAATAATAAACATGCGAATCAACATGCGCGCCCCGGTCCAGCCCACGCTGCTCAAGACCCAGATCACCAGGAATCATCTGCGGTTTACACGGCAACGGCAGGAGATTTTCAAGGTGTTTGTCGGCATGGCCCGCCATGTCACGGCGGAGGAAATCTATCGGGAAGTGTTGAAAAAGGAGAGCCGGATCGGGTTGTCGACCATTTACCGGACGCTGGGGTTGTTCTGCCGCTTCGGGCTGGCCGAAGCGCGCCAATTCGGCGACGGCCACACCCGGTATGATCCCGTCTACGACAAGCACCACCATGATCACCTGATCTGCACCCAGTGCGGGGAGATCACCGAGTTTGAGAACCAGCATATCGAACGGTTGCAGGAACAGGTCGCCCGCCGCCACCGTTTTGTGATCCGGCGGCACAAGTTGGAGTTGTACGGCCTGTGCGCGGATTGTCATGACCATGGATCGGGCAAACGGGGGTGACGGGATGACGCGTGCGGGGCGGATGGCGTGGTGGGGCGGGGCGGTCGCAATCTGTGTTGGCATGGCGGCTGCGGCGCCGGTTTGGGCCGATCAGGAACTGGCGCTGACGATCCGTGGGCATCGTTTCGAGCCGACTGAAGTGCGGGCAAAGGCGGGAAGCCCGATTGTGTTGAAGGTGACCAACGCGGATGCCACACCTGAGGAGTTTGAAAGCACGGCGCTGAATCGGGAAAAGCTGGTCCGGGGGGGAGGCACCATCACCATCCGGTTGCCGGCATTGAAACCGGGCGTCTATGAGTTTTTTGGAGAATTCAATCCCAAGACGGCCACTGGACGTCTGGTCATCGAATAACCTTAACAGAACGGATACCCTGATATGCTGGCAACATTTGTCATTACGTGGCGGGAAACGATTGAAGCGGCGTTGATCGTCGGGATTTTACTGGCTTATCTGAGGAAAATCGGGCATCAACACGAGTTTCGATACATTCTTGGCGGCGCGCTGCTGGCCGTCCTGGCCAGCGGCCTCTTTGCCGGGGCATCCAGCCTGGCGACGAGATTTGTCGAGGGCATCGGGGAGGATCTGCTCGATGCGTTGATTCTCCTGGCGGCCGTGGCGGTGCTGACCTACATGGTGGTCTGGATGCACCATAATGCCAGGGAAATCAAGGGAGAACTCCTCAGCAAGGCGGATCAAGCACTGGCGCGCCATCAGCTCTGGGCGTTGGGAACGCTGGCGTTTGTCGGGGTGTTCCGTGAGGGGGTGGAGACGGTCCTGTTTCTCTGGGGATTGGTCCTGCAGGCGGGTCCGGTGGCTGATATCTCACTTCAGGTAATTGGCGGCCTGGTGGGGGTGGCTGTCGGGATTGTGATGGCCTGGCTCTTTTTCAAGGGGTTCGGCCATTTGGATCTCCGGTTGTTTTT
Source organism: Nitrospirota bacterium (assembly GCA_016201765.1). Taxonomy (GTDB): domain Bacteria; phylum Nitrospirota; class Nitrospiria; order JACQCE01; family JACQCE01; genus JACQCE01. The sequence goes on along the minus strand of JACQCE010000084.1, from coordinate 53,289 downwards.
CAAAGTCACGGGCGTGCTGCTGCTGTTCATTGCGGCGGGCATGCTCTCTTCGGCCGGCGGGCGGTTGATTGCCGCCGGTTTGCTGCCGCCGCTCATCGAACCGTTTTGGGACAGCTCCTGGCTCTTGAGCGAGCGCAGCCTGTTCGGCTCATTGGTGGCCGGTCTGTTCGGCTACCGCTCCCATCCCTCGCTGCTGGAGCTGTTGCTCTACGCCGGTTATTTCCCCCTGGTGCTCTTTTGGCTGAGACGGGAGCACCACGATCTGGCGCAATAGCAGGTCATTGAATGTGGGGGCCTGTACGGCAGGGGCAGGGAAGTGTCATCGGCTGAATTCCTCAAAAGCCCTGCTTTTGAGTTGGCAATGCCCCCACGCCCTGAGCTACCGTTCATAACCCACCGGCCCACGGCACCCTGATAGGGGCTAAGCGCCCAGCGCGGCGTTACCGCACTGCGGCGTTGGCGATGACCAGCAGGCGCAGCCGGCCCATCTTCTCCTCCTTGAGCACGCGCAGATCCGGCGGCAACTCCGTCCAGATCTTGGGCAGCGACCGGTAGTCGATGACGCACAGCGCCGGCGTCGGCCGGTTCAGATAGCGCTGGACGTCGGCCGGTTCGGCCAGCTGGTCAAACCGGTGTTCGGCGTAAAAGTTGAGCATGCCGGCCCGCACTTTGTAAATGGCCATCGCCTCCACGTCATTCTTGTACTCCCGCAGAAATAATCCCAGTCGCGTGGGGGACTGCACGTCATCGAGCGACATGATGGCGACCCTCGTCACGCCCAGGGCCAGACCGGTCGCGATCAGCAAGGCGGCAAATAACCGGAGGGGAAACGGCTGTCGGAAGCGACGGAACACCATGACGGCCGCCAGCACGGTTGCCCCGGCCGTGACCAACGGCAGCCAGAATGGAATCTCAGGCGGGGTAAATCGACCGATGGTGGTCACGATCGCGGCCACCGGAAAGATCGCCACGGACGCGATGGTGAGCCAAGTCAGCCACCGGGGGTCGTTGATTTTCTTTGGGGTCTCCCCGGGGGTTGTTCCGGCGGCGTCACCTGCGGCGTCGGGAGAGGCGAGAAATGAATCCCACCAGGCGGCGATGATCAGCGCCAGGCCGGGAAAGAGCGGCAGCAGATAGATGACCAGCTTGCCGCTCATGACGGTGAAGAAGAGAAACAGCCCCACTGTCCAGCTGACCAGATAGGCCCCGCGCCATCCGAGCGAGTCGCGTTGGCGCCACAGCCACCAGAAGGCGCCCGGGAGGAACAGCAGCCACGGCAGAAACGTGACGGGGAACGTGTAGAGGTAATAATAAAACGGCCGGTCATGTGAGAACGAACTGATGGCGCGTCCGATGCTTTGCTGCAGAATCAGAATTTTGGCGTAGTCGATGCCCTCCTGACGCACGGCCGGAATCAGCCAGACGAGGACGACGGCGCAGGCCAGCAGGGGGCCGACGATCGGGCGGAGACGCAGCACCCCCCGCCAGTCGCGCTGCCAGAGGAGCACGCTGCCGATCACGAACGCCGGCACCACCGGTCCGATCGGCCCCTTCGTGAGAAAGGACAGGCCGACCAGCGGGTAGATGGCCAGGGCCCAGCGATCCGCCGCGGCGGGTGACTCCTCCTGCATGAACCGGATGAAACAATAGAGAATGGCCATGATGCACCAGACGAGCGGCATGTCCATCCGGGCGATCTGGGATGACAGGGCGAAGAGCAGGCTGGTGGCCAGGATCCCGGCGGCCAGCAGGCCGGTTCGGGCGTTGAACAGCCGGACGCCCATGCGATAGGTGAGCCAGAGACAGCCGATCGCCGCGAGCGTGGAAGGCAGCCGCATCCACAACGGGATCAACGTGCCGGTCAGAAGGGCCGGCAGGGCGGAGAGCCAGAAATAGAGCGGCGGTTTTTCGGCATAGAGCTCGCCGTTCAGATGGGGAACCAGCCACTGGCCGTCGACCAGCATTTCGCGGATGATGGTGCCGACCAGCGGCTCATCAACCCCCCATAGTTCGCGCGGCACCAGCCCGAGGAACAACAGAAAGAGCGACAGGCCGATGAGCGTCCGGCGGTGAGCCGCCGGCGGCGTGACATCAAACCGGCCGTTGCGCATTCTGTCGACCGATCAGCATGAGGTTGCGGACATAAATGACGCTGCCGAGCGATTGCCCGAGAATGAAGACCGGATCGCGCTGGTGGACGGCGTAGAACAACAACACCAGGCTGCCGCCGATGCTCCAGTACCAGAATGACACCGGGATGACGCTGGCCTTCCGTCGCTCGGACACAATCCACTGGACGATGAAGCGCATGAAGAAGAGCCCCTGGCCGGCCAGGCCGATCAGCAACCAGAAATCAACAGTCATACGGATGCCTCCGTTGTAAACGAGTCGCCGACCGCGACCTGATGTTGTTCGATAAAGGCGTCGCTCGTCATCGCCGGCTCTCCCTCCAGTTGCAGCTCACGAAGCCGCAGCAGGCCGTCGCCGGTGTCGACCTGGAACGGCACCAATTTCATGATGCGTCCGGGCGAAGCCCGCCGGCCGGTCTGCGGCGCGGGCCGGACGTCGGCCTTCCAGATCGTGCAACGCCGCCCACGAAAGCCGGTGACGGCCCCCGGATAGGGGCGGGTAACGGCGCGAATCAGATTGTACAGCGTTGTTCCGGGCCGATTCCAATCGATCAGGCACTCCTCCGGTTTCAGCGGGCCGAAGGACGGAGTCGACGCGGGTGGCAACGGCGTCCGCACGGCCTGGCCGGAGAGCAGATCGGGCAGCATGCGTTGCAGCAGCTCCACGGCCGCGGCGACCTGTTTGATGTAGACCTCATAGGCCGAGTCGGTCCAGCCGATCGGCACCGTCTGCCGGGCGATCAGCCCGGCCGTGGCCGGCGCAATGTCATGCAGCGTGACGCCCGTGGCGGCGGCGCCGTGCATGACGGCCCGGACGTGCGGCGCATGGCCCGGAAACTCGGGAAGCCGGGTGGCGTACAGATTGATCGCGCCCCGCGGCGGCAGTGCGAGCAGGTCCGGGTTGACATGCTGCGGATAGTCAAACAGGAAGAAGGCATCGGACCGGAGCGACCGGATTGATGTGATCACGTCCGGGTCATTGATCTTTTCCGGCATGAGACACCGAAGCGACCGGGCGCGGGCCAGCTCCTGCATCGATCGAAACCATTTGTCGGAGGGGGGCTCACCCGGCGCCGTGACCACGCCGGCCACGGTCACGCCGGCCTCCAACAACACCTCCAGACAGGCGCAGCCGATCGTCTGATAACCGAACACCAAAATATTCACAAGAAAAGCGTTCCGATCAATGGCGACGGTTCAGCGGGACGACCGGCGCCCGCCCCGTGAAGGGCCGGCGCCGCGTTGTTTGGACTGCGCCCGCAGCGTGTGCAGTTCCGCGAGGAGCTTCAGGTAGTAATTCATATCCAGAATGATGGCGCGCCGCTGGCCTTCTGAATTGGTCAAAAAGGAATGGGAACGGCCGGCGGAGGACGGTGCGGACCGTTTGGCTCGACGCGTGGGACGACGCTTGGCACGACCAGACACGGGGCCATTATAGAGGGATTGTTCCGCCGCTGCAAGGGGAAATCGAACGCCATTCATGCTATGATCCCCCGCCATGGCATGGGTCGGATATGCGTTGTTATCGGCATTTGCTCTGGCGACGGCCGACGCGCTGATCAAAAAATTTTTCAGCCGGCATGGCGAGCCGACGACGCACGATGCGGCGGCCCTGCCGTACCTGGCCGCGTGGGCGCGTTTGCTCTACGCCGCGCCATGGCTGGTGGCGCTGTTGTTGCTGATCGAAATCCCCCCGGTCGATCGGACCTTCTGGCGGCTGCTCGTCGTGATGATTCCGCTGGAGTTGCTGGCGCTGGTCTTCTATGTGAAGGCATTGCAGGCGTCGCCGCTCTCGCTCACGCTGCCGTTGCTCTCCCTGACGCCGGTCTTCCTGCTCGGCACTTCGGCCGTTATGCTGGGTGAAATCCCGTCGATGGTGGGTGGTGCGGGGATCGGGTGCATTGTGCTGGGCGCATTTCTGCTCCACGGCCACACGTGGCGCGAGGGGGTGTGGCAGCCGTTCCGGCTGCTCTGGCGGGAACGGGGCTCCCGCTACATGATGGCCGCGGCCGCGATTTACAGCGTGACGTCGAATCTTGGCAAGCAGGCGATCCTGCATTCCGGGCCGATCTTTTTTGCGGCCGTCTATTTTCTGGCGTTGGCGCTGGCGTTTCTGCCGGTGGTCGTCGTTGCGATCGGATGGCGCGGTCTCTCGTCCGTGTGGCGCCGGGACTTGATGGCGATCGGCGGGTTTGACGCCGTCTCGATCGTGGCGCACGTGCTGGCGATCGTTCAGGCCAACGTGGCCTATATGATCGCGATCAAGCGGACGAGCATGCTCTTCGGCATGGCCTACGGCGCCTGGTGGTTCGGCGAACCTCGAATCGTGCAACGCCTGGCCGGCGCGCTGGTCATGCTGCTGGGCGTGGTATTGACGGTGGCGGGATGAGTCGCGCCGCGCGTGCTCATACCATCACGCTGACGCTCAAGTCCGGTGAGGCGGACCGGCCGCTGTCGGGCCATCCCTGGATCTACCGTAACGAAGTGGCTGCCGTGCCGGCCGATCTGGAGCCCGGCGCCCTGGTTGACGTGGTCGATCATCGCGGCCGCTTCGTCGGGCGCGGCTACGCCAATCCGGCCTCGGTCATTCTCGTTCGATTGCTCACCTGGCGGGACGAACCGATCGACGAAGCGTGGTGGACCGGCCGGATCCGTCGGGCGATCGACTTGCGCGCCCGATTGAAACCGGATGCGCCCGCCTGCCGGCTCATCTTTAGCGAGGGGGATGGATTGCCGGGTTTGATCGTCGACCGGTACGGCGAATTGCTGGTCGTGCAGGCGCTCACCGCCGGCATCGACCGCGTGCTGCCGGTGATCACGCCGATTCTTCAATCGCTCTGCCGGTCTGCCGCCATGCTGGCCCGCCACGAGGTCAACGCCCGGAAGCAGGAGGGGTTGCCGCAGGAGAAACGATGGCTTGCCGGCGCGCACGATGGTGTCGTCTCGCTCCGTCTCTTCGGTTTTGATGTGCAGGTGGATTGTTTGAACGGCCAGAAGACGGGACTTTATCTTGATCAGGCCGACAACTACGCGCTGGTTGATCGATTGGCGGCTGGTGGTCGCGTCCTGGACGGCGCCTGCTATACCGGCTTGTGGAGTTTGCACGCGGCGCGCGCCGGCGCCGCCGAGGTGGTCGGCATCGATCTGTCCGAGGATGCGGTGGCGGCGGCCCGGGCGCACGCGGCCGCCAACGGCCTGGCCGATCGCTGCCGGTTCGTCGCGGGCAATCTCTTTGATGAGCTGAAACGGCGCAGCGACGACGAAGAGCGGTTCGATCTGGTGATCCTCGATCCGCCCTCTTTTGTGAGAAGCCGGACACGGGTGGCCGACGCGCTGCGCGGCTACAAGGAGATCAATCTGCGGGCGATGAAGTTGTTGCGGCCCGGCGGCTTTCTGCTGACCTGCTCCTGCTCCTATCATCTGCAGCCGGAATTATTCCGCGCGTTACTGCTGGAGGCGGCGGTGGATGTGGGTCGGCCGGCCCGGTTGCTGGCCTGGCGGGGGCAGGGCGTCGATCATCCGGTGCTGCTGGCCGTGCCCGAGACGGATTACTTGAAGTGCGCGGTGATTCAGTTGGGGTAAAACACCCCCGTGCCGCCGCGTTCGTGATCGGTCGCCGGCGGCCCGGAACCGGGGTGCATGACAATCGATAAAAACGCCTCGACCACCGCGGGATCGAACTGTGTGCCGGCGCAGCGGCGGAGTTCACACAGCGCGAACTCGTGGCCCGGCGCTTTGCGATAGATCCGGTCGACCGCCATGGCGTCATAGGCGTCCACCACGGCGATGATCCGCGCACCGATGGGAATCGCCTCCCCCTGGAGCCCGTCGGGATAGCCGAGGCCGTCCCACCGTTCGTGATCGTGGCGGATCAGCGGCAGCACGGGGCGTAAAAAGGCGACGTGCTCCACGATGGCCGCGCCGATGAGCGGGTGGCGCTTCATGAGCGCGTATTCCTCCTCCGTCAGACGGGCCGGCTTGTTGAGGATGGTCTCCGGGATGCCGATCTTGCCGATGTCGTGCAGGATCGCGGCGTAGCGCAGGTGCAGCCGCTCCTCGATCGACAGACCGAGTCGTTGTCCGGTCAGTTCGGCGTGGACCACGGTGCGGTCGCTGTGGTGGCGCGTGTAGAAATCCTTGCTCTCCAGCGCGCCGGCGAGCGCCTTGATCGTGTCGAAATGCGCGGTTTCCAGCTCGCCGACCTTTGCCGACACCTCGTTGAACAGCCGGACGTTGTCGACCAGCACGGCCGCCTGCCGGCAGAGCACCGAGACCATCTCGATGTCGCCCTGTGTGAACGAGGCGCCGGGACGGTGTTTGCCCACGTTGAGCACTCCCACCACCCGGTCCTTGCGCAGCAGGGGCACGCAGAGCGTTGCGGTCAACTCCCGGCGCAGCAGGCGTCCCCGCACATCCGCGTGCGCGCAGACGCCGGGAATCAGGATCAGCGGTTCCCCCGTCGCGGCGACCCAGCCGGCGATCCCCTCGCCCAGCCGGAGGCGCGCCGCGGCGACAATGTCCGCCGGCAGGCCGACGGCCGCCTCGATCGCGAGCGTCTGCGTCGAGTCGTCGAGCACCATGAGCGAGGCCGTGTCCGCGTCCGTCTGCTGCGCGGCCATCTGGACGAGGCCCTGGAACGTTGCGTGCAAATCGATGTCGGAGAGAAACCGTTCGCTCAGTTCGAACAGCGGGCCGACGATATTCGCGCGGATGCGGTTTTTCGCCTGCCGGTCCTCCTCGATGGCGTGATCGACCATATGGACCAGTTGTTCCGCGGCAAACGGTTTGTGGAGGTAATTTTTCACGCCCAGTTGCAGCGAGCGAAGTAAAGGCGCGCGCTCCTGATCGCCCGTGATCACAATGGCCAGCGCCTGCGGTTGCAGTTCGCGCAGCCGTTCGAGCAGGTCGAGCCCGTGGCCGTCGGGGAGCGTCAGGTCGATCAGGCAGACATCGATCGGGTGCGTTTTGACCATGCACAGCGCCGTGGCGCCGTCCTGCGCTTCGAGCGTGCGGTAACCCTGCCGGCGGAGGAGGAGACGGCAGGACTGTTGCACGCCCGGATCGTCATCGACAATCAGGAGGGTGGCGTCCGGATGGGGCTGCACGGAGGTCGGTCGTGGCATTGTGTGTTTTTGGGGTCTGCTCTGAGGGTGTGCCCGTGTTCAATTTCAGACAGAAGGAAAGCCCATTCACCAGAGGCGAATGGGCTTTCCCCACATCCACTTCGGCGGCTCCTCGATCCCGTGAGGGCGGTCCGGGACCGGTGGCTCTGCGTCCCCGCCTTACGACGGGTTTGCTCTTTCGGTGGCGTGTCTCATGAGCCGGCCCGGATTCCGGGGGGAGCGGACCGGCTGTCTATCCTCTGTGTGCAGAGGCAAACCACACACGGGTATAGAAATGAAGCAAGGGATGTGCCAGTACCATGCCCTGGCGGACCCGAATGGCTTGAGGGTATTCAAGCAATGGAAAATCAATGGGTTGAATTCCTGTTCATTCAGGTTGTCACCATGACCTTCATCGATTTGAAATAGGCAGTTTTGCTCCATGGCGCACATTTTTGAACGACCAGAGACGGCCCCGATCAGCTTTGAATGTGCCAACGGGGTAGTGGGTCAGTTTGCTGGATTCCACCGTGGCAAAAATAGGGACACGTCCCAATTTCGTTGCGTGCCGTGCGTCGCACGAGGAAATTGGGACGTGTCCCTATTTTTGAGCCGGTTGCGGTGAAACTGACCCACTACCGCCAACGGCATGCGATTGACACCGTTCCGGCCATTCATTACAATGACCGCTCCAATCAAGCCATCAAGACGGGCGATTAGCTCAGTGGCTTGCCCTGAGGCCTCCCACGAAGGGTAGAGCGCTTGCTTCACACGCAAGAGGTCGCTGATGTTCTTCTCCCCTGTATCGAGGTGATGCCATGAAAATCCGCTACCTGGTTGGATTGTGTCTCATACTGGTTGGTGGTCTGGGCGGTACCGCTGAAGGTGTTGCGGGAGATCTTCAATCGGCGTTGTCTGACTTAAAGAGTGCCAATCCTGAAACTCGTCGCCTCGCTGTTGTCACGCTATATCAGTTAAAGGATCCGCGTGCTGTAAAGCCGCTGATTGCCACCCTCAAAGATGGGAATTCGGATGTCGCAACCACTGCCGTGGCCGCGTTGACCGAAATGCCGGATGATCGAACGGTGAAACTGCTCATCCATGCACTGAAGGACAGGGATTCTCGGGTCCGTTTGCTGGCTGCTCGGGCATTGGGTCGGATCAAGAAGGAGCAGGCCATCGATCCCTTGATGTTGGTTTTAAAGGACGAGGACTCAGCTGTTCGTCGGGAAGCCATTGATGCGTTGGTTTGGTTTGATGATTACCGCGTGATCAATTTGATCATCGGCATGCTGTCTGATTACTCAGTTGGTGTTCGCCTACATGCTGCCGAAGCGCTGGGGCAGTTGAGAGACCCTCGAATCCGACCACTCGTCTCCGCACTAAAAGATGATGACATCAGTGTTCGTCTGGGAGCTGAACAATCATTGCTTCAAATCGTCGATAGAACAAATGAGATAAAAGACTCTTATGAGCTTGATCGTGCCGCCTCTGTTGGTGGCGATGCCGATTTGATGATGACAAAACTTGAATCAATGTCAGAAGCGGAGTTGGTCAAAGCCGGTGAGTATCTTATTTTTGGGTCAGCCGGTTTAGCGGGACGGGGGATTGGCAAAGGGCAATGTCCTCTTTGTCATACCTTCAAACCGACTGATATCGGTGACCGGGCGCCAAATTTGTCTGGCATCATCAAGCGGGCAGCCACGCGGATTAAAGAACCGGGGTATCTGCATCCCGATACCATACAGACCGAGGCGTTTCAGGGCAGCGGCCGGGCCACGACAGCCATGGAGTATTTGGCGGAATCGAATGTCTGCACGTCGTGCTATGTGGTGCCGGGATTCGGTGTGAAAGGCACCAATGATCGGGAAAGTCCCTACGCGACAATTAATAGGCCCCCGATCAGCTTGACGATCAGCGAAATGATTTTGGTAAACAGATGGTTATATGTTTACGATGGGCAACAGCCGCCGCCCATTCGCGTCATGCAGGCCGCCTATGAGAAGTTTATTCTACCGGCCGAACGGGTGTATCTACCTCTAACGAACCAGGCCCGGCAAGATAAAAACCTGACGATAGGACCAGATGATTCGGCTGTTCAGATCATTACAAAGCTAGGATGTGCTGCGTGTCATAAAATACCAGAGGTAAGCTTTGCCAGGATGGGTGCAATCGGCCCGTTATTGGTGAGCGGTACGAGCGCTGCTCAGCGGATTGCCTCTCCGGAGTATCAGGCGGTTGTGAAAGCCGGCAAAGCCCATGCAAAGACACCAAGGGAGTACATCATGGAGTCGATTATGGTTCCCAGTGCGTTTATTGTGCAGGGATTCGAGCCGATGTCACCGGGGGGAAAGAGCTTGATGCCTGACTTCATCAGCAAACTGGACTCCGCGTCACTGGATAAACTAACAGATTTTCTTATGACGCTGGATATCTCCAAGGCTATGGAGTCTAAACTCGATCGCCATCCGTTGGAAAAAGACGGCAGCCTCTATAGCAGATCACACTGAGCATGCGTTGACGAGAGATTCCACGCGCGGTATACTGCCCCGGTCACGTTTCTGATCGGGCGATTAGCTCAGTGGTAGAGCGCTTGCTTCACACGCAAGAGGTCGCTGGTTCGATACCAGCATCGCCCACCATCTTCCCCATGAAAGCCTGTAATATTTTAAGTTGTTTGTGGTGTGTCGGCTGGCGTTTCCGCTTCGACGGCTCTGCCCGTGGGTTTCTACTATTCTACTATAGGTGCGCCTGCCAGTAAGGGCCAGAAGATGACCCCGGGCTTGCGCCCGGGGTCATCTATAGACAGCTTATAGGGTTGTTACGGTGTTAGGGTAAAATTCTGGTTGGTTATATCACCGCTGCTGATGTCAATCGGCACGCTCTGGGTCTGATATCCCACGGCTGAAGCTTCCAAATCATATTTTCCGGCAATCGATGAATCGGCGGTCAGCGTAATCGGCAGACTTCCACCGCCAAAGTCTCCCAGCAACGGGTCGCCCGTCGGCAGGGTCATCACATAGGAGCCGTCCGAAAGAGTGGCCGAAACGGATCGAACCTCGATGGCGGGGCCCGACGAGAAGGTCTGCGTTGCGCGCAGCAAGGCTTCTGCACTCACGGGCAAGACGGTCCCGCTCACGGAGTGGGTGGTCGACCCGTCCAACTGGATCGGTGCGCCGCTGGTGCTGACCGTGGTGGCGGCTTGGGCTGTCACAGGGACCGAGTGAATCGCCGCCGTGACGTGGGCATCGGCGGTGATCACGACGTCGTAATCCCCGGCCGTGGAGCTCTCTTGAAGGGGAGACAGCACGAAGTTCCCGTTCTCATCGGGGATGGTGGATTTGACCACGTGCCCGTCCTGCTCGGCATAGACCACCGGATTTGAGCCGGATAGCGCCGGATCCACCACACCGGCGATCTGGCCGCTGACGATGGTCGGGATGACCGAAATGACCGGTTTGAGGAGATACCCGCCATTGCCCTTTGCGACGATGGACCGGCAGGCGTCAAAATCCAGCACCAGATCTACCAGCGTGTCGGCGGCGACATCAAATTCATGAATGAGTTTCACTCCGCTCTGCACGGCGCTGGGCGTCTCAAGGGGAACCTCGGAGCCCCCTGTCGGCACGACGGAGTTGTTCAGCGGCTCACTTGGACTGTTGGGGACCAGCACCAGCCGGAGCTGGGTGTAATGGCCGGCCGGCAGGGCGGTCTGCCCGAGCTCTGCCAATACCCCGTTCGTCAGGGCGGTCAGATTGATCTTTTGAGGAGGGGACAACGTGATCTCACTCCAGCCCGCATCGTTCTCATTTGCCGTGGCACTTTCATGAACACGAACACTGGACACGGTCACGTTGACCTGATCAAAGCCGCAGGGGCTGGCATCGGTCATGGAGACGCTCAATGTTCCCGTGCCCCCGCTGCCGCAGCCCCAGATCAGCAGCAAAGAAAATGCAACAACCACGACGCTCAACCACGGTGTTCTCACTTTCATCGCGATAACCCCTTTTCTCCCCTCGATTCAAAAACGTTATCGCATCCGGCGGTGAAGAGTCAATTCTCTTTTGGGGGAGAGGCAACCGCGCATTGAGCGGATGGGAACCGGCTGCTATAATGGCCGCATTGTGACGGCCCCCTCCAGCACTCCGCTCCAAACCGACCGCCTGTTGATCGACACTCTGCGTTCTCGTCTCGGCGCCGCCAAGGTGCTGGATGATGAGCCCGCCCGGACGGCCTATTCAATTGATGCGAGCATTTATAAGCTGACGCCGTGTGTCATTACGCTCCCCGAGTCAGCCGAGGATGTGGCGGCGATTCTGGCCGCGGCGCGCGAGCACGGGGTTTCGGTGACGGCGCGGAGCGGCGGGACGAATCTGACAGGTAGCGCGATCGGCGAGGGGATCATTCTCGATACTTCGCGGATGCGGCGGCTGCTGGAGATTGATGCCGAACGGCGCCGGGTCAGGGTCGAGCCGGGGATGGTCTATGCCGAGTTGAACCGGCACCTGGCCGCCTCCGGTCTCTGGTTTGCGCCCGATCCGTCCAGCGGCGAGATGTGCAAACTCGGCGGGATGCTGGCGAACAATTCCGCGGGACCTCACACGCTCAAATACGGCGCCGTCAAAGACAATACCATCGCGATGCAGGTGATCCTGGCCGACGGCGGCCGATTGACGGCCAAGAGTTACCAACTCGACGGGATCGAGCTGGCCCGTCTGATCGAGGCGCAGCCGTGGGTGGCCGAATTGATTCGGCTGGTGCGCGAGCACCGCGATCTGATCAACTCCAAACGGCCGACGGTCAGCAAAAACTCAACCGGCTACAATCTGTTTGCGTTGGCCGACGGCCTGGCGCACGGGCGCTTGGATCTGCACCAGCTCTTCATCGGCAGCGAGGGCACGCTGGGCGTGACGCTGGAGGCGACGCTGCAACTGGTGCCGCGCCCCGAACGGACGGTGACGGCGCTGTTGTTCTTCGAGCGACTGGACGAGGTCGGCCATGCGGTCAATGACCTGCTGGCGCTCGGCCCTTCGGCGCTGGAGATGCTGGACGGTTATACGCTCGATCTGATCGGCCGCGCCCACTATCAGGTCCCGGCCGGCTCGCAGGCGATGCTCCTTGTGGAGTTTGATGATGGGGAACTGGCTGCGCGTCCGGCCGCGCTTTTGGCCGTCGCCGGCCGGTATCGATTGAGCGAGCCGCCGCGAATTGCCACGGAGCCGGACGCACAGGCCGCGCTCTGGGCGGCGAGAAAGGCGATCTATCCGACGCTCTACCGGTACGACGCGAAGAAAAAGCCGATCAACTTCGCCGATGACGTGGTCGTCGCGCCCGACCGGCTGCCGGAACTGATCGGCTATCTGCGCCGGTTGTTCGATGAGCGCGGCGTGGCGGTGGCGATCTACGGCCACATCGGCAACGGCAACGCCCACGTCAATCCGCTCCTCGATCTGAACGCGCCGGCCGATGTGGAGACGATGGTCCGGCTGGCGAAGGAGATTCATACGACCGTGATCGAACGGTTCGGCGGGTCGATCTGCGGCGAGCACGGCGACGGCCGGGTCCGGGCGGGGTTCGTTCGCGCGTACTATGGGGAGGAGCTCTATCGGTTGTTCACCGAGATCAAGCGGCTGATCGATCCGACGGGGCTGCTCAATCCCGGCGTAAAATTGAGTGAGGCTCCGTTGACGGCCCATCTCGATGCCGCGCGGTTTGCCAAGCCGTGCGCCACCTGCGGCAAGTGCAATGCCGTCTGCCCGGTGTATGACGTCGAGCGCGAGGAATCGAACGCGGCGCGCGGCTGGTATCACATTCTCACGGCGCCGGACTATCGGTATGAAACGGCGCAGCGGGTGGTGGACGCCTGCCTGAATTGCAAATCGTGCCGGACCGTCTGCCCGGCCGGCATCGACGTCTCGGAAGTGGTCCTGCAGCGGCGCTCGGAACGGCCCAATCCAAGGGCCGGCCAAATCTTCCGGTGGCTGGATCGGCCGGAGTTGTTCGAACCGGCGATCAAGCTGCTCGGCTGGAGCCAGCCGTTATGGGATCATCCACCGGGTCGATGGGTGATCGACAGACTGACGCGGCCGTGGCTGCGCGGGTTGGGGCCGGAGGCGCGCCTCTCACCAGCGATCGCCCTGCCACGATTTGCCCGGCGTTTACTCCGGGAACGGCATCGCGCTCTGACCGAGGAAGGCGGGGTGGGACCGGGCAAGGGCGCCGTCGCTTACTTTCACGGCTGCGCGGCCAATTATTTTCAGGATGGCGTCGGCGACGCGGTGATCCGGCTGCTGCGCCGGACAAGCGCCACGGTCGTCCTGCCACGACAGCGCTGTTCCGGCACGCCGATTGAAACCTACGGCCACCGGGAGTTGGTCCGCCGCTATGCCCAGGAAAATTTGGAATCCCTGCTCCGATTCGAAACGGTGGTCACCGGCTGCGCCTCCTGCACGTTCAAGCTCAAGGATTATGCCGGGCTGTTTGACGATCCGGCGTGGCGGGAGCGGGCGGCTCATTTGAGCCGGCGTGTGCGCCATATCAGCGAGTATCTCGCCGAGCATCAGGCCGCACACGGGCCGCTGCCCCTGACGGCCAGGCCGGCTGCGTCCGGCGGATCGGAACGGGTGGTGACCTACCACGCTTCCTGCCATTTGCGGGCGGCCGGCGCCGGCGAGGCGCCGCGCACACTGCTGCGCCGGTTGCCGGGCGCCCGGTACGTGGAAATGGCCGATGCCGACCGGTGCGCCGGCGGCGCCGGGACGTTTTTGGTCAAACAGGCGTCAATGGCCCGCCGGATCTTTTCGCGCAAGGCGGAGGCGGTCGAGCAAAGCGGGGCGTCGGTCGTGGCGACCAGTTGTCCCGCCTGCATGATGCAGCTGGCCACCGGCCTGAAGGGGCGGGCCGAGGTCAAGCATGTGGCGCAGCTCATCGATGAGGCCTGGGAATAAAGGGGACAGGCTACTTTTTCGAGTAGGTGGCATAACACTTCAATCGCAGCGAGCTAAAAAGTAGCCTGTCCCCTTTATAGCTTGACAAGCCGGCCCCGATTTGATTAGATGCCGCCGGTTTTTTTGATCTTGATCACCAAGGAATAGGGGAGCAGGGCCATGCCGCAGTTCGACACCAGTTTTTTCGTCTCGCTGACCTTCTGGAGCGTGATTTCCTTCACCATTCTGATGGCGGGGTTGTACAAATTCGGGTTGCCGCCGATTCTTGACATGCTCGCGCAGCGGGAACGGAAGATCAAGGAGGATCTGGACCGGGCGGAGCAGGCGCGGCGCGATTCCGAGGCCCGGTTGGCCGATTATGAGCGGCGGCTCAAGCAGGCCCAGGCCGAGGCCCAGGCGATTTTGGAGGAAGCCCGGCGCCAGGCGCAGCGCCAGGCGGATGAAAGTCAGAAACGGGCCGAGCAGCAGGCGACGGCGATGGTGCGGGACGCGCAGGAGGAAATGGCGCGCGAACGGGGCCGGCTGCGCGATGAGCTTCGGGCTGAAACCGTCGACCTGGTCATGGCGGTGGCGGAGCAGATTTTGTCCCGCCGGCTGACGGCTGAGGACGACAAACGGTTGATCGAAGAGGCGCTGGCGGCCGCGCAGTCGGGGTGGTCCAGACGGCAGTAAGCCCGGCGCTCCCGCCGGGTTTTGACCCACCGCCTGATACACTGCGGCCATTGAACGTTCAGACCGCAGATTGCACCGAAGCCGATCGATGCATCGATCGGCTTCGGTGCATTAATAGGGCGTCAGGTTGACGTAGTTTTTCGGAATGTCGAAGAGCGACGCATCAACCGACTGGGTCGCAATGTCCCGGTATTCCACGATTGAATGGGTGTTGTTGGCGCCGTAGGAAATCCTCACCGGCAGGGTCAGCGCCGGATCCAACCAGACAAACGTATAGTACCTGACGGTTCGGGCCGGCACGGTGCCGATGGCCGGAATCTCGGCTGTGATTTCCCTGAGCCGGAGTTCGACGTTCCGTTTATCAATGGTGTCGGGTCGCAGGGGAATGTCCCGGGATGAAAGGGTGACCGTGACGTTGCCGAACGTAAACGGCCCCTCGGCCGGCACCCACCCCTTGCGGATCGCCTCCACCCGCTGCTCGATCGACAGCGGCGTTTCAAAGTAGATCTGCTCGTCCCTCAGGAGCCGGTACAGCATGTTCTTGTCCAGATCATAGACGAAGTATTCGTTATAGCCGACCGGTCCGCTGGAGGTCGATTCCTCCTCCAGATAAATCTTCCGTCCGTGCCGTTTGAGTGTGCCGGTGAAATTTTGTACGACTGACCTCAGGATCGACTTGGAGGTAAAGGCCCCGGTCAGATCAGGGAAGGCCGGCAGCGGCTTGTCGGACGGCGCCGGCGCGGCCGGTTCGGATGATGGAGCGGGCTTGTCGGGCGGCGCTTCGGTCTTGGCGTCTTTTCCTGGTGCGGGCCCGGCGGGCGGGGGCGGGGCGGCACATACGAATGCCGGCAGCGAAAGGCCGAGAGCGGCGGTCAGCCCCAGCGCACGGAGGAACGGGGCGCCGGCGGACATGGTGGACGATTCAGCGCGCATTGAACTCTCCTTGTCGATAGCCATCCAGATCGATGGTGGCGTACCGAAATCCCGCGTCGTGCAGGGCGTCGGCAATGCGACGGCGCAGCTCCGGGGTTTCGGTGAAACGGGCCCAGTCCTCCGCGGCCATCTCGATCCGGGCGATGTCGCCGTGGTAGCGGACGCGCACTTCCCGGAGGCCGTGCGCGTGCAGCCGTTCCTCGGCCTCTTCCACCCGGCGCAGCCGCTCGGGGGTGATCGTCGTTCCATAGGGAAACCGCGAGGAGAGACAGGGGGAGGCGGGCTGGTCCCACGTGGGGAGCTGGAGGGACCGGCTCAGCGCGCGAATGGCCTGCTTGGTCAGCCCCGCTTCCGCCAGCGGGCTCTTCACGCCCCAGCGGCGGGCCGCGGCGATGCCCGGCCGGACATCGCCGAGATCATCCGAGTTGGTGCCGTCGATTACGACGGCATAGCCCTCGTCGGCCGCCACGCGGGCCAGTTGTTCGTACAGCTCGTCCTTGCAATGGAAGCAACGATCACGATGGTTGTCAACGAACGGCGCGCGCTCCATCTGGCGGGAGGCGAACACAATGTGACGGCTCCCGATCCCGGCGGCCAGCGCCGTGGCGCGCGCCAGTTGTTCGGCCGGATAGGTGGGCGACGTGGCGGTGGCCGCGGCGGCCCGGTCGCCCAGCAGGTCATGGGCCACGCGCAGCAGCAGCGCGCTGTCCACGCCGCCGGAGAAGGCGACGAGGACCGAATCGAACTCGCGCAGCTGCGCCAGCAGTCTCTGATAGGCCGGACTCTCCGAACGTTCCTGTGACAGGGTGATCATGATCCCCCCTTGGGCGAGGCGATCTTGGCCTCCGACTGTTTGGCGACCACGACCATTGTCATCTGATCCGGGCGGATGTAGCGCGCGGCGACGCGTTTGACGTCCGCCAGCGTGACGGCGGCGATCTTCTTGGGATAGTCGTTCAGATAGCCCAGGCCGAGATTGTAAAATTCCAGACTGGTCAGCAGCCCGACCAGCTTGGCATTGGTGTCCATTCGCAGCGGAAAACTGCCGATCAGGTAGGCCTTGGCCTCGTCCAGCTCCTGCTGGGTCGCGCCGTCGGCCTGAAACTGTCCGATCACCTTCATCGTTTCGGCGAGCGCCTGATTGGCCGTGGCATTCTTCGTCTGCAGGTCGATTGAGAAGCTGCCGCCCGCCTTCATGGCGTGAAAGCCGCTGGAGAGGCCGTAGACCAGCCCCTGATTGTCCCGGATCTGCTTCATCAAACGCGAGGAAAAGCCCCCGCCGCCCAGGATGTAATTCATCACGCTGACGGCGTAATAGTCCGGGTGGTTGCGGGAGAGGCCCAGGTGGCCCAGGATGATCGTCGACTGGGTCAGCTCCTTGTCGATCAGTTTGGTCTGCGGCGCCGTCGGGTTCGGTGCGGGCACCGTCGGGGGCGCCTGCTGATCGCTGTTCTTCCACTGGCCCAGATGATCGGCCAGCAGCCGTTCCACCTCTTTCCGCGTCAGGTCGCCGACCACGGCCACGATCGCCAGCCGGGGCTGATAGTAGCGGTGATGGAACGCGATCAGCTCCTCGCGCGTGATCGCGGGGAGCGATTCGCGATAGCCTTCGGTTGGATGATGAAAGGGATGCGTGCCGTAGACCAGCTCCTGCCAGGCCTTGTGGGCGACGGCTTCGGGCTCATCCTCCTCCGCGATCAGGCCGCCGATGATCTGCTGACGCACCCGCTTCAATTCCTCCTCGGGAAAGGCGGGGTGCAGCAGCACGTCGCTGAAGAGCTCCATGCCGGCCTTGAGATCTTTTTTCAGCACGTTCAGCGAAATCACGGTGGATTCGGGGCTGGCGCTGGCCGACAGCGACGCGCCGATGAAATCAACCGCCTCGGCGATCTGCTGGGAGGAGCGGCTGTCGGTGCCCTCATCGAGCAGTGAGGCCGCCAGGTTGGCGGTGCCTTCCCGGCCCTTCGGATCAAGCGCCCCGCCGGCCTTGATCAGCAATTGCAGATGCACCGTGGGCAGCGAGTGACGTTCGACAAAGAGCACATCGATGCCCGATTTGGTGACCCAGCGGACGGGTTTGATGGCCGCGGCCTGCGCCGATGGAGGGGCGACCACGAGCAGGGCCAGCCCCAGCGCCGCAAGCAAGGCCATTGCGCCGCTCATCCGTCTGCGGCGGGATGGGTGGTGCGGGCGGCGGAGGCGCCGTGGGATCATGGCGCTGGCGTCCCCGGTGTCGAAGAGGGCGGGAGCGGGACGAGATAGCCGACCGTCCGGTGATCCTTGACGAGATACTGTTGCGCGGCCCGCCGGACCGCCTCCCTGGTGACGGCCTGAATGCGCGGCACGTAGCTGTCGATGTAGCCGACGCCGGCGCCGACGTTGACCGTCCGGCCGATCTGCATGGCGCGGAAAAAGTTCGAGTCCTGCCCGAAGATGTAGCCGGCCAGCAGGCCGTTTTTCGCCTTTTGCAGCTCCCGGTCGCCGACCAGTTCATTCTGAAGTTTTGCGATCTCCTGATCGAGCGAGGCCTCCAGCTCTTCGTGCGTATGGCCCGGTTGGGCCATGCCGTAGAAGTAAAAGAGGTCGGGATCGATCGACAGCGGATCGTAGCCGCCGTCGGCGCTGAGCGCGACGCGCTGTTGATACACCAGATTCCGGTAGAGACGGGAACTCTTGCCCGAGGAGAGAATCGTGCCGAGCACTTCGAGCGCGGCGGCATCGGCGCCGCTGTAGTTCGGCACGTGGTAGCCCATGAAGACGACGGGCAGTTGCGCTTCACGCTTCAGTACGAAGCGGCGCTCGCCCAGTTGCGGCTGCTCCGGCGTGATCGGATCAAATGCGACCGGGCGGGACGGGATCGAGCCGAACGTCCGTTGGATGACCGGCATCAGTCGTTTGGCCGACACATCGCCCACGACGACCAGCGTCGCGTTGTTGGGCGTGTAATAGCGGTGGTAGAAGGCGGCCATGTCGTCGCGCGTCAGGCGGCTGATGTCCTCCATCCAGCCGATGACCGGCCGGCCGTAGGGGTGGGCCAGGAAGGCCAGCGCGTAGCCTGTTTCGACGAGCAGCGATTGGGGATCGTCATCCGTCCGCATCCGCCGCTCTTCCTTGACCACGTCGCGTTCGAGCATGGCCTCCTTCGGATCGAGCAGCAGATTGGCCATCCGGTCGGCCTCCAGTTCCAGCCCCAGTTCCGTCCGGTCGCTGGCCAGATTGCTGAAATAGACCGTTTCGTCGTTGGCCGTAAACGCGTTTTCCGTCCCGCCGTTTTTGGCGATCAGCCGGGAATATTCGCCCTTGCCGTGGTTGGTGGTGCCCTTGAACATCATGTGTTCCAGCAGGTGCGCGAGACCGGTCCGGCCGCTCAGCTCGTTCCGGCCGCCGACGTGATACCAGACCTGGATCGTGGCGACCGGCGCCTTCGGCTCTTCCAGGATATAGACGGTCAGGCCGTTCTCAAGCGTGGCGGAAAAGGGCGGAGCGGCGGCCGCGGCGGCCGGTAGAAGCAGCAACCAGAACCATACGACAAATCGGAACGGAAGAACGGATGGCCGATTCAAATAACGCCTCCTCAAACGACGGCCATCGTATCAGATGGAAAAAAGTGATGTCAACGAACGGTCGAAGACACGGGTGGGCGATCAGGACCAGGCCGGGTGCAGTGGTTGAACGGATTGCGGGGTCTTTTCCCCCTCTGCGCTGTGCAATTGCCCGCAGGCGGCCAGAATCTCCTGCCCCTTGCTCTTGCGGATATAGGTCGGGACGCGGGCGTCGAGCAGGATGGTTTGAAAACGGGCGATCCGCTCATCGGCCGGCCGCCGAAAGGGCGTGCCCGGATAGGGATTCCAGGGGATGAGATTGACCTTCGCCCGCATGCCCCGCAGTAACCGCACCAGCCGGCGGGCATCGTCGTCCGAATCGTTGACCCGGTCCAGCAGCACATACTCAAACGTGATGAACCGGCGGGGGCCCAGGGGGTAGGCCCGGCAGGCGGCCATGAGCTCCTCGATCGAATAGCGGGCGGCGAGCGGCATGATCTTCGCCCGCGTGGCGTCATCCGTGGCGTTGAGCGACACGGCCAGATTGACGGCCGGTTGAAACCGGCCCAATTCGGCGATCTGCGGCGCCAGCCCGGCGGTGGAGACGGTGATCCGGCGCGGCGGAAAGGCAACGCCGTGCGGATCGGTCAGCCGGGTCAGCGCATCGGTCAGCGCCGGCAGGTTGGCGAGCGGCTCGCCCATCCCCATGAAAACCAAATTGGTCAGGCGACGGGGAAGCCCTTCAGGCCGCTCGTCAAGCTCCTGCTGCGCGACGACCCACTGCCCGACGATTTCGTAGGCCTTCAGGTTGCGAGTCAGCCCCATTGTGCCCGTCAGACAAAAGCCGCAATCGAGCGTGCAGCCGACCTGCGTGGAGAGGCAGAGCGTCAACCGGCGGTCATCGGGGATCAGCACCGATTCAATCCGGCGGCCGTCCTCCAGCCCGATCAGCAGCTTGCGCGTGCCATCGGCGGCGATCCGCCGCTCGACCGCCACGGGCCAGCGGATGCAGGCCCGTTGCGCCAGCTCGGTCCGCATCTGGACGCTCAGGTTCGTCATCGATTCAAATGAGACGGCCCGGCGGCGATAGAGCCACTCCCACACCTGGGCGGTCCGGTAGCGCGACCAACCCCACCGGGCGGTCAGCCGTTGCAATTCGGCCTTCGACAGGGCGGCCAAGTTGGTCAATTCAATGGGCATATGAACTGCACGCTATCATAGCGCTCCTCGACGCTGCAACCGATGATTAGATGTGGGGGCCTGTGCGGGCGAACTGTCGGAATCCGGCCGCCTCACCGACTCGGCGGCGCGCACAGACTCGCTGCTCCTTCCCCGTCGCAGCGTGCGCCCTCCAATGCCCCCACGCCCCAAGCCGTCTTTTGATTTCATTGGCCGCGCAGCGCTCCTGTTGTCCGGACACGTGACACTCCATTGACCCTTTTCGGGGAGCGGACATATAATGATCATCATGGCGGAGGCGATCCAACGGACGGAGTGGGAGCCCCTCTGGTGGGCGGATCGGGATGGGCGATTGCGCAGCCGGTTCGTGGTCGGCTCGATCCTTCTGCATCTGATCCTGGCGTGGTTTCTGGTGAGGGGATTGCCCGCATGGGTCAGCGCCTCCCACCGCGATGATCTCACTCCCCCGTTGACGGTCACGCTGCTCGATCCCGACGTGGTCAACGAGCTGCCGATCGGTCCGACGACCCATCTGCCTTCGCGGCCCAACAATCTGAAGCCGGCGCCGCTCGGTCGTGCAGGGTCGGCGCCGGCCGTCCGGTCCGCGCCGTCGACCCGGGCCGAACGGAACGCGCGGGGGCGCGACGCCGGCCGTGACACAATGGTCCTGGGCGATCCGGCCATGATCCTGCCGCCGACCGCGGGCCATGAACCTTCAACAGGCGCCGGGGCGCCGCCGGTGCCACCTTCGGCCGCGGAGCAGCCCGGGAACGCCGCCCCCCCGCAGGGGCTGCCGTTTGTCAGCCGGGAGGAGATCGACCGGCTGGCCAGACTCTTTACCGATCAACCGAAATCGAAGGCGCCGTATGAGGTCAATACGGAGGATCTGCAGTATCTTTCCTACATCGCCCAGATCGCCCGGACATTGGAGTTGATCTGGAAATATCCCAAAGAGGCCGGGGATCGGGGCCAGCAAGGGCAGACGGTCCTCAAAATTACCATCCTGGAGGATGGGACGCTGAAGGCGGCGGAGTTGATGCAAAGCTCCGGCTTTGCACTGCTCGATGGTGAGGCGCTCCGGGCGGTGAAACGGTTGGCCCCGTACCAGCCGCTGCCCAAAAGCTGGCATCGCTCGCAGTGGGATCTGACCATCAGTTTTACCTATGTGTTAAATGGCGTCGCGGTCAATGTCATCTGAATGGCATCGTGTGCTACATCGTATGCTTGACACTCAAATGGCCGCATTGTATAGTGGCCGCAACGTAGATCTTACCTGCGCGTGAGGGCAGTGGCCGCATCCGCACAACTCGTTATTCTGGCCGATCATCCCAAGCTTCAGCAACTGTACGCCCATCGATTGCGCGAGCACGGTTACCGGGTCGAGGTCGCCTCGGATATTGAGGAGGCCGTGGTGGCGGCGATCGTGCACCGACCCCGGTTGTTGATCGCGGAATGGTTGTTGGGCCGGAGCCACGGTCTTGAGCTGGCGCGCCGCCTGCAAAAAGTGGCGGCCGTGGCGGCCACGCCGATTCTTTTTCTGACCGACCAGGCCGCCCCGCCCCTGTCGATCCAGCGGGGCGATCACGGCCCGATTGAATGGCTCGTCCGTCCCTTCCCGTTTGAACAATTGATCGAATCGATTGGGCGGATGATCGCGCCCGAAGCGGCGACCACCGGCCCGTCGGACTCATTCGCGCAGCCTGCCGCGGAATCCGGCGGAGGCAAGGGCGCGGTGGCCGCCATGCTGCCCGGCCGCACGCGGGCGGTCATCGAGGAATTGATCGAGAGCGGGCTGCTGACCAGACGGGAGAAGCCGGGCAACGGCTCCGTGGAACGACGGTCCTGATGAAGGCGGTCCTGATCGGCGGCGGTGAGCCCGGCCTGCACCTGTTGTCGTGGCTGAATGCCGATCCGTCAACGCGCGTCCTGCTGGTGATCGAACCCGACCGGCGGGCGCTGATCTACCAGGTTGAGACGCTGGGGTTTCGCTGGTCGGACTCCGGCGGTCCGCCGCTTATCCGTGACTCGGTTGAGGCGCTGGCGGAGCTGGAGCCGCCCGATCTGGTGATCGCCTCGATTCAGGATGACGCCCTGTTGCGGCGCGTCCAGGCCATGCTTCCCTCCACCGCGTTGTTGCTTCGACCTGAAGATCTCGCCATCTGCCGGCGCCTGCGCGCCGCCCTGCAGGTGCAGGCGAATGCCTCCTCCGTGGCTCGCCCGCTGTCTTCCTCCGCGTCATTGGAAGATGTGGGGGATCAGGAGGGGGCCGACGAGGAAGGGGACAACGGCGAACCGGCCCGGGGCGGCATTGACCAATTTGAATTATTCCTGGAACGACTGACCGGTGGCGCGCCCTGGCCGTTGCTGTTGGAACGGATGACGTGGTGGATGCAATGGCTTTCCGGTTCGTCAGCCTGCGCGCTCTTTGTCCATCGCGGTTGGGGCCGGCGCCTGTTGCTGGAACGGGCGCGGGGCCTGGCGGCCTCCGGGGGGGAGCGGTTGTTCTATGCCGGTCTCGCACAGCAGGCGGTCGATCGTCAACGCATGGTTCATTGCGTGCAGCGTGATGACACCGGTCGGAGGGAAACGCTGACCGCGGTGCCGATGGTCCTGGAGGAGCGTCCGGTCGGCGTGATGGTTCTGGCCCGTCCGTCCCTGGAAGAGCCGGCGCCAAGTCCGTCGGATCAATTTGCGCTCTCATGGCTGGCGATCCGCCTGGCGGGGGCCTTGTGCCGGGGCATGCAGCTGGAATGGGCCCGCGAATCCGGGGTGCGCGATCGGATCCGGCGCGGGATTAAAGAGGTCATCGGACGGGAGTTGCCGGCCGGCGAGGCGTGCCGGTTGGGCGTCGAGATGATTGCCGATCAATTGTCCGCCGCCTCCTGCCGTTTGTATCGACGGGGACCCCGCGCGAGCGGGTGGGTGGCCTGTGCATCGGCGCCGACCTCGCGGGCGTCGTGGGCGCCGACCGAGCATCCCTGGCGGGGGACCGTCATGCTGACGGCCGCCTCCCTGGAGCCGCTCCTGCTGGTCCAGGAGCCGCAGAAGCTGCTCTATCTCCCCTTCGATCTGGGCACGCAGGGGGACGGGGTGCTGGTGATCGAGCATCCGGATGCCGAAACGTGGAGCGTCCAGCTCGTGGAGTTGCTGAAGGAAATGGGGCAGCTCATGGGGGCGGTGGCGCAGCGGGCTGGGGAGGAACGACCATGAAGACGTCCAAGCCGGTGGTGGTCGAAATTTTCGGCCAGCAATACACCCTGCGCGGCGACGCCGACGAGCCCTACGTCCGGGAGTTGGCCCGGTACGTGGACAAAAAAATCCGGGAAGTCGCGGCCAAGACGAAAACCAACGATCTGCGCCGGCTGGCGGTCCTGTCGGCGATCAACATCGCGCACGACTACCGGAGGCTGGCCGATGAACAGCAGCACCATCAGATGGCGATCCGGCAGATCGGCCGCAAAACGCGGGATTTGATCGAGAGCATTGAAGAGGAATTCGACGATCTTCATTTGCATTAACCGTGGCCAAAATAGGGACACGTCCCAATTTCGTTGATTGCCGCGCGCCGCATGAGGAAATTGGGACGTGTCCCTATTTTTGAGACAGGTCACGGTGAAACTGACCCACTACCCCGATTTTGCCCGCCTTGCTTTTCCCCCGGGGCTTTGCTAAGGTGGCCTCGTTATGTCAGTGATGAACCGCCGTGCCTGTCGGTCGGTTGATGACGCGGGGCAGGCGGGGCTGGAAGAGGCGGGATGTGATCGGTAGCGACCATTGTGATCTTCAGAAAGCGCCGTTCGGGCGCGACATGAGCAGAGCATTCAACGAGATCAAGAGCGTGAGCTGGTTTCTTTCAGGTGGTGCAACCCCCTTCAACCCTGACGCCGGTCGCCCGATCCGCGGCATCCCTCCCCATCAGGGGCGCCATGATGAGCGGAAGACCATTGGCCGGGTGAATCGTGGTGCCCCTCGCTTGCGTCTCCTGTCTGTTTCTGACTGATCCGGTCTGACCGATCGATCCCGCGCCCGGCAGTCTGCCGGGCTGCTTCTTCCATCCAGTCGTGTATGTGCAGTGTGTGTCATGTCCATTCCGTCCTGTGACGAAGCGCGCAGGGCCGCGCGGGCGGACGTTGAACGCTGACGACCAAAGGAGCGACAAATGACACCATGGATGCTGGGTGTGGTGGGGCTGATGATCGGCGGCCTGGCGGGGTGGCTGGCGGCGGATCGTCAGGGACGACGGCGTGATCAGCAGCGATTGACCGATGCGCAGCAGCAGGCGCAGCGCCTGTTGGACGAAGCGGCGCGCGACGCCGCCGCCCGGCGGAAGGATGCGGAGCTGGCGGCGAAGGAACTCCTGCTGCAGGCGCAATCATCGGCCGAAACCGCCCTGGGGCAGCGGCGGGCCGAGGCGAACGAACGGGAACAGCGGCTTCAGCAGCGCGAGGCGCAATTGGAACGCCGGGTCTCATCGACTGATCGCCGTGAATCGGATCTGCATCATCGCGAGCGGACGGTGACCGGGCGGGAAAAGAGCGCGACTGAGAGGGAAGAGCAGTACGACCGGCTGATCAAGGAGCAGCAGCGCGGCCTGGAGCAACTGGCCGGGATGAACGCCGAGGAGGCGACCAGGCGGCTCATGACGATGATGGAAGAGGACGCGCGGCTCGCGGCGGCCAAGCGGCTTCGCCAGATCGACGAAGAGATCAAGGAGACGGCCGAACGGCGGGCGCGCGAGGTGATCGTTGACGCCATGCAACGGGTCACCGGCGACTGCGTGGCGGAGGCGACGGTCTCCGTGGTGCAACTGCCCAATGACGAGATGAAGGGGCGGATCATCGGCAAGGAAGGGCGCAACATCCGCGCCCTCGAGGCGGCCACGGGCGTGGACATCATTGTGGACGATACGCCGGAGGCGGTCGTCATCTCCGGGTTCGACCCGCTGCGCCGGGAAATCGCCCGCGTCGCCCTGGAACGATTGATGGGCGACGGCCGCATCCATCCGGCCCGGATCGAAGAGATTGTTGAAAAGGTCAAGAAGGAAATGGACGAGTACATGGTGTCGGAGGCGCAAAAGGTGCTGCTGGAACTGGAGATTCAGGGGCTGCACCCGGAACTGGTCAAGACGCTGGGCCGGTTGCGCTTCCGGACCAGCTATGGCCAGAACAACCTCTTCCACGCGCGGGAGGCGGCCTATCTATGCAGCATGATGGCCCACGAACTGGGGCTGGATGTGAAGCTGGCCCGTCGGGCGGCGTTGCTGCACGACATCGGCAAGGCGCTCAGCCACGAAGAGGAGGGGACGCACCCCAATCTCGGGGCCGATCTGGCCCGCCGCTACGGGGAGTCGCCCAAAGTGGTCAACGCGATTGCGGGCCATCACGGCGATATCGAATTCATCTGTCCCGAATCGGCCTTGGTGGCCATTGCCGAAGGGCTGTCGGCGGCCCGACCCGGCGCCCGGCGGGAGCAGCATGCCTCGTACATCAAGCGGCTGCAGCAACTGGAAGGGCTGGCCGTCTCCTACACCGGCGTGGACAAGGCCTATGCCATCCGCGCCGGCCGTGAAGTGCGGGTGATTCTGCGCCACGAGGAGCTGTCGGACGCCCAGGCGGCGCACATCGCGCGGGATCTGGCCCACCGGATTGAAAAGGAAATGACCTATCCCGGCCAGATCAAGGTCACGGTGATCCGGGAAAGCCGGTACGTGGAAACAGCCAAATAAAGAGCAAGGAGAGAAACGGCATGAAAGTGTTGTTGATAGGCGATATCGTCGGTGATCCAGGACGGCGCGTGATCGCGCATCGGCTGGCGGAGGTCAAGGCCGAGCATGGCGTCGACCTGGTGATCGGCAACGCCGAGAACGCCGCCGGAGGTTTCGGCATCACGCCCAAGATCGCCGATGAATTGTTCGCCATGGGGATCGACGTCCTGACGACCGGCAATCACGTCTGGGACAAGAAGGAGGCGCTCGACTATCTCGCCAAGGAGCGGCGGATCCTTCGACCGGCCAATTATCCGGAGCAGGCGCCGGGCTTGGGCCGCTACGTCGCCGAACTGGACTCAGGCCACAGGATCGGCGTGCTGCAGTTGATGGGCCGCGTCTTCATGCCGATGACCGACTGTCCCTTTCAGGCCGCGCGGCGGGAGCTGGAGTGGCTGCGCGCGACGACCAAGATCATCATCGTCGACATGCACGCGGAGGCGACCTCGGAGAAACGCGCCATGGGCTGGCATCTGGACGGTCAGGTCACGGCGGTGCTGGGCACCCATACGCATGTGCAGACCGCCGACGAGGAGATCCTGCCCCAGGGGACGGCGTATCTGACCGACGTCGGGATGACCGGCCCGCTGGGGTCGGTGATCGGGATCACACCCGGATCGGCGATCCGGAAATTCCTCACCCAGATGCCCACGCGGTTCGAAACGGCCGACGGGCCGGCGATTCTGCAGGGCGCGGTGGTCACGGTCGATCCATCCACCGGCCGGGCGACGGCAATCGAGCGACTGCAAATAAAGGAAACCGATTCATAAGGCCGCTGGGGGTTGTCAGGGGGAGGGCGGTGACTCCCCCTGACTTGAGCGAGCGCCGGCGGGCGCGACGAATAAACCGACTCCAGATCAGAGAATCACCATTCTCTTGACCCGGCGATAAGTGAGGGTTGCTTCCAACTCTTTTCCTTGACCCCTGCCCCTTGACCCTTTACGGTGATACCGGTGGCGCCGTTGCCGCCGGCCGTGGAGCGGCCTGGGGCGGGAGGGCCATCAGCACCGAGACGTTGTTCGAAAAGTTGTTCACAATCGCCAAGTCGGTCAACCCGTTGCCGTCCAGATCCAGCGCAACCAGCCCCATCGGCCGGCTGTCGGCCCGATACAACTGGGGTTTCCGGAAGTGGCCGTTGCCGTCACCCAGCAGGATGGAAATGGCGCTGCTGCCCGAATTCGTGACCGCCAGGTCACCGTGGCCGTCCCCGTTGAAATCGCCGATCGCGACGGCGACCGGCTCGACATCGGTGCTGAGCTGGGTCGGCGGTTCCGCAAACGGTCCCCGGCCGTCGCCGAAAAACACCATCAGGCTATTGGCAAAGGGTGTCACCGCGATCAGATCCGGATGGGTGTCGTCGTTCAAGCGCCCCACAGCGGAAAAAAGCGGCTGCTTCTTCGCAGCGTAGCGCGGTCCCGCTTCCAGCGCGCCGGTGGCCGAGCCCCAGAAGAGGGCGACGCTGCTGGTCATCGGGCCGTTGTTGGAGACGACGACGTCCAAGTGGCCGTCCCCGTTGAGGTCGCTCAACAGCACGGCCGTGGGCGTGTCGCCGGGATCGTAATTGACCGGCGGCGCGAAGCTGCCATCACCCCGTCCGAGATAGACCAGCAAATGATCAAAGCGCAGCGCCACGACCAGGTCGGCGACCCCGTCGTGGTTTAAATCACCCGCCTCGATCGCCAGGGGCGACCGTCCGGCGGGGAGCGTGGTGGCGCTTCCGAACGTGCCGTCGCCCCTGCCCAGCAGAATCGACAGATCGTCGCTTTGATTGTTGGCCACCGCCAGATCCAGGCGGCCGTCGCGATTAAAGTCGCCCAACGCCGCCGTCCGCGGCCGCGCCCCCACATCGTACATGACGTGCTCATTGAACAGGAGCCCGGCTTCCCCCTCCTGGCTGGTTTGCCGGGCGGGCGGGACCGGCCGCCCCAGCAGGACCGACACGTTGTTGCTGTTGAGATTGGTGGTGATCAGATCCGGCCGGCCGTCGCCGTTCAGATCGGCTGTCAGAATCGATATGGGATTCAGCCCGACATGATAGTGCACCGGCGCCTGAAAGATCGGCGGCCCTTCATCGGCGGGCGGTCTCGTGCAGCCGGCGGCGCCCACCAGCCACAGGCCGCACGCGACCGAGAACAGGGGTGTGAATCGATCTTCCATTGGGGTTTACAACTCCACGCCGGCCAGCCGCATCGTGTACAAATGATGATAGAGGCCCTTGCGGGCCAGCAGTTCCTGGTGCGTGCCCTGCTCCACCAGCCGCCCCTTTTCAATCACCAGGATGCGGTGGGCGTTCTGGATGGTCGTCAGCCGATGCGCGATGGCGAAGGTGGTCCGCCCCTTCATGAGCCGTTCCAGCGCCTCCTGGATGAGCGCTTCGGACTCGTTGTCGAGCGACGACGTCGCCTCGTCCAGCAGCAGGAGACGGGGGTTTTTCAAAATGGCCCGCGCGATCGACACCCGCTGCCGTTGTCCCGCCGACAGCATCAGCCCCTTCTCCCCGACGATCGTGTCGTACCCCTTCGGCAGATCGGCGATGAAGGTGTGGATGTTGGCCGCACGCGCGGCGGCGATCATCTCCTCTTCCGTGGCGGTCAGCCGGCCGTACAGAATGTTCTCGCGGATCGTGCCGCCGAACAGGTGCGTTTCCTGGGGGACGAGGCCGATTTGCCGGTACAGCGACGCCAGTTGGACCGCGCGGATGTCATGGCCGTCGATCTCGATGCGTCCCTTGGTCGGATCATAGAAACGGTGCAGCAACTGGATGAGCGTGCTTTTCCCCGCGCCGCTGGGGCCGACCAGCGCGACCAGCTCGCCGGGTCTGGCCTCGAAGGCGATCTCCTCCAGGACCGGGGCGTCCGACGTGTACTGAAAGCTGACGCGGTCGAACACGACCCGCCCCTCGATCGGCGGCAGCGGATTGGCGCCGGGCTGGTCGATGACCTCCGGAGCCAGGTCCAGAATCTCAAAGACCCGCTGGGTGGCGCCCTGCATCTCTTTGATCTGCGAAAAAAGGTGGGCGAAGGCGCCAAAGGGGCCGATCAGAATGCCCATCGTCAGCAAAAAGACGATCAAATCGCCCGGCGTCAACACATTGGCCTGCACCTGCCGGGCGCCGTACCAGAGAATGGCCGCGCCCGACCCGAAGGTGCAAAATGTGATGATGGGAATGAAGATCGACAGGACGGCGGCCCGACTCAGCGCGGCGCGGGTCGTCTGCTCCACCTGGTGGCCGAACCGCCCGGCTTCATGGGCTTCGGCGACGAATGATTTGACCACGCGGATGCCGGAGAGCGCCTCTTCCAGGACAGTGGTGGTTTCAGCCGTACGGTCCTGGATGACGGTGGAGAGTTTTTTGAGGCGGCGGCCGAACAACAGGCCGGTCAGCGCGATCAGGGGCAGCACGCCCAGGATCAACAAACAGAGGCGCCAGTTGATGTAGAAGAGCATCCCCAGGCCGCCGACGAGTGTGACGACCTGCTTGGCCAGATTGATGGGGACCTCGGTCGTAAAACGCTGGATCACCTGCACATCGTTGGTCAGCCGGGAGATGAGCTCGCCGGTCCGGCGCCGGTTGAAAAAACTGATCGACAGCCCCGCCAGATGGGTGAACAGATGAACCCGAAAATCCCTGACCACCCGCTGCCCGATCGCCGCGACCAGGTAACTGTGGCCCATCGTAAGCACGGAGTGCACGGCCAACAGCAGGACAATGGCGACGATGGCCGTGTTCAGCCGGGGAATCGGCGCGTGACCGGAAAGCGAATTGATGACGTCACGCGTCATCCAGAGCATGGCCAGATTCAACCCGGCCACCCCCATCAGCAACACGGCCGCAATCGCCATCGAGGCGAGGTAGGGACGGATAAAGGCGAGCAGGCGGGAAATTTGAGGCAACGGGCGGGCCATGGGGAGCGGTCGTCAGGTAGTTCTAACACGTCCCAGTCGAAAATGGTAGTTGAGAATACGGCAATCAGGTAGTGGGTCCGTTGAATGGATTCACCCGTGGCAAGAATAGGGACACGTCCCAATTTCCCCATGCTGCGCGCGACCATGACACGGGAACAACAGGAACGGCTGATGCCTCAGGGCCGGCGCATTTTGACCGTGTCGGAACTGACGGCGCTGGTCAAAGTCCAACTGGAGACCACGTTCGGCGACGTCTGGGTGGAGGGGGAGGTCTCCAACCTCCGTTGCCCGCCCTCCGGCCATCTCTATTTTTCGCTCAAAGACCGCACCGGACAGTTGCGTGCGGTGCTCTTTCGCACCGGCGGCCGCCGGCTGAAGTTTGTGCCGGCCGATGGCCGGGCCGTCCTGGCGCGGGGCCACCTGACCGTGTATGAACCGCGCGGCGACTATCAGCTGATCGTTGATTATCTGGAGCCGGTCGGAGTGGGGGCGCTGCAGGCCGCCTTCGAGCAACTCAAGGAACGGCTGGCCGCCGAAGGGTTGTTCGATGCCGCGCGCAAACGGCCGCTGCCGGCGCTGCCCCGACGGGTGGGGATCGTGACGTCGCCGACCGGCGCGGTGATCCGGGACATGCTGACGGTGCTGGCCCGCCGCTTCGCCAACGTGCAGGTGGTGATCAATCCCGTGCCCGTCCAGGGGGAGGGCGCGGCCGACCGGATCGCCGGCGCGATCGACGAATTGAACGCATTGGGGCTGGCCGATGTGATCATCGTCGGCCGGGGCGGCGGCTCGCTGGAGGATCTCTGGGCGTTCAATGAGGAGGCGGTGGCCCGCGCCATCGCCCGCTCCACGGTCCCGGTCATCTCGGCGGTCGGGCATGAGACCGATGTGACCATCGCCGATTTTGTGGCCGACCTTCGCGCCCCGACGCCCTCCGCGGCCGCGGAACTGGTCGTGCGGACCAAGGCGGAACTGACCGACCGGGTGAGCCAGCTCCGGCAGGAAGTGGTCCGCTCGTGTCGGTTGTTGATCGAACGGCGGCGCGAGCATGTCCGCCACGAGCGCCGGGCGCTGATCGATCCGCAGCGCGCGATTGAAGCCGCGCTCCTGCGGGCGGATGAGTTGGGCGAACGGCTCCGGGTTGTCCTGCCCCGCGTGTTGAACCGGCAGGGGGAACGCCTGACGGCGGTGACCCTCCGCCTTCAGGCCCGCTTGCCGCTGGACTCGATTCGCGCGACGCTGGGGCGTCTTGGTCAGTTGCAGGAGTGGTTGACGGGGCAGATGCGCCGGCAGGAACAGGCGCGCCGCACCCAGGTGGAGCACCGGCTGGCGCAGTTGCACGGACTGAGCCCCCTGGCGATTCTGGGCCGCGGCTACAGTATTGCCCGGCGGCTCTCCGACGGCCGGATTCTCCGGTCGGCCGGGTCCGTGGCGCCGGGCGAGCGCCTCACCATTCTGTTGCACGAAGGGGAATTGCTTGCGAACGTGGAAGAGGTCCGCCGCCGGCGTTCCTGGCCGGCGACCGAATCGGCCTAGTGCCGTGTGTGTCGGGTTCCGGTTTCATCAGGTATAATGGAGGACTTATGGCCGCGGGAAAATTCGAAGAAGCGCTGGGCCGGTTGGAAGGCATCGTCCGGGCGCTGGAACAGGGCGACCTGTCGCTGGAGGACTCCCTCAAACGGTTTGAAGAGGGAATCAGACTGTCCAAACAGTGCATGAAAATGCTGGAGGAGGCCGAACGCAAGGTCGAAATCCTGGTGACGGACAAGGACGGCAAGAAACGGCTGCAGCCCTTCTCGGATCGCCCGGGGCGGGGCCGTCCCGGTGACGGTTTTGAGGGTGACGAGGACGACGACGAGGACGACGAGGAAGACTCGGGCGGCGATGACGATGAGGACGAGACCGACGGAGTGGACGATGAGGACGACTCCGATGGGGACACCGTCGGCGACCGGAGGAAACAGTGAGGCGTAAGCCGTCCGGGTCGGGGGCGATCGCCGTGCTGGGTGCGGCGCCGGGTGGTGGTCGGGCGGCTGGTTTGTCGATGATGCGGCTCGATCAGTTGCTGGTGGAACGGGGCTGCGCGACCAGCCGGGAGCAGGCCCGGCGTCTGGTCATGGGCGGCTCGGTGCGGGTGGCCGACCGTGTGATCGACAAACCGGGCGCCCGCGTGGCGACCGATGCGGATGTGACGGTGGACGGCGGGCCGCGGTATGTCAGCCGGGGCGGGGTCAAACTGGAGGGTGCGCTGGCCGCGTTCGGCCTGTCCGTGGCCGGTCGGGTGGCGATGGATGTGGGCGCCTCGACGGGCGGCTTTACGGATTGTTTGCTCCAGCACGGGGCGGGGCGGGTCTATGCGGTGGATGTCGGCTACGGCCAGCTGGCCTGGTCGCTCCGGCAGGATCCCCGCGTCGTGGTCATCGAACGGACGAATATCCGGACAATGGAGCCGGGGGCGACGGGGGCGCCGGGCGTTGTGCCGGAGCGGGTGGGGTTGGTGACGGCGGACGTGTCGTTCATCTCGCTCCGGCTGGTGCTGCCCGTGCTGCGGGCGTGGCTGGCCGATGCGGCCGATCTGCTGGTGCTGGTCAAGCCGCAGTTTGAAGTCGGACGCGGTCAGGTGGGCCGGGGCGGGGTCGTGCGCGATCCGGCGTTGCGTGAGTCGGCCCTCCGGCAGGTGGCCGCCGCCGCGGTGGAGGCGGGCTATCGCGTGGCGGCGAGCGCGCCGAGCGTCCTGCCGGGTCCGAAGGGGAATCAGGAATGTTTTTTGTGGCTGCAATGGGAGAGTCAGGCCGGCGGATCGCAGGCGGGAGGAGTGGAATCGTGAGGGTGTTGGTGACGGGTGGCGCGGGTTTTATCGGGTCTCATTTGGTGGACCGGCTGGTGGAGGAGAATTACGAGGTGTCGGTGGTGGACGATCTGTCCACCGGCAAGCGCAAACGGGTCAATCCGAAGGCGCATTTTTACAAAGCCGACATTCTCAGCACGAAACTGGAACGGGTCTTCAAAAAGGAACGGCCGGAAATCATCAGCCATCATGCGGCCCAGATCAATGTCCGCCGGTCGGTCAAGGATCCGCTGTTCGACGCCCAGGTGAACATTCTCGGACTGCTCAACGTCCTGCAATTGTCGGTCAAATACGGCGTCCGGCGCGTGGTCTTCGCCTCCTCCGGCGGGGCCGTCTACGGCGAACAGCAAACCTTTCCCGCCACGGAAGAGCATCCCGCCCATCCGTTGAACCCGTACGGGGTGAGCAAGCTGGCCGGCGAGCATTTTCTCTACTATTTCCGGCAAAGTTCGGGGCTGGCGACGGCCTGTCTTCGGTACAGCAATGTCTACGGCCCTCGGCAGGATCCCTTCGGGGAGGCCGGCGTCGTGGCGGTGTTCACGCAAAAACTGCTGCGCGGCGAGCCGCCGTTGATCAACGGCACCGGCCGGCAGACGCGCGATTTCATTTTTGTCGATGATATCGTGGACGCCAACATGGCTGTCCTGCACAGCGGGCAGGAGGGGGTGTTCAACGTCGGGACGGGGCAGGAAACGTCGGTCAACGACCTCTGTGCCCTGCTCAAGCGGGCGGTGGGTGCCGATGTGCGCGAGCAGCACGGGCCGGAGATCTCCGGCGAGGTCGCCCGCAGCTGTCTGGACGCGTCTCGACTGCGCAAAGCGACGGACTGGGCGCCCAGGGTGACGTTGGAAGAGGGGCTGCGGCGCACGGCCGATTACTTCAGGCAATTCCTGCAGTAACGCACGGCGGCCTGCCTTGACAGGCCGGAGGGGCGTGGTATGATGTCGTCGATGGCTCGACGATCCATCCTGTGGCGTGGCCTGCGGCGGGGGCGGTCGCTGTTTGTGTGCGGCGTCGCGGCCCTCATGGTCGCCGGCTGCCTGGCCAACCGGGAGACACGGCTGGCCGACCAGCTCGGCGCGGCCGGTAATTGGGACGGCGCCGTCGTCCTGTACGAGCAAGCCGTCAAGGGCTCTCCTGATGACCCCGCATTGCGCCGGCAGTTGGACCAGGCCCGGCTCAAGGCCGCCACCATCCATTACGAACGGGGCCGGACGCTCCTGAAAGACCACCAGATCGAGCCGGCGCTCGATGAGTTCAAGCGGGCGATTGCGTATGACCCCGCCAAGCCGGAGCACCGTGCCGCGTTTGACGAGGCGGTGCAGGCCCGGCAGGCCGATGTCAGCGTGGCCGCCGGCCGCCAGTTGATGAAGGCCGGCCGGCTGGACGAGGCGCTGGCCGAATTCGAATCAGCGTTGGAGAAAAACCCGTCGCTGGTCGACGCCCAGCAGGCGGTCATGCAGCTGACCGAACGAAAGCGGACGGCCAACTCGGCAGAGGGGCTGGCCCTGAGCTCGAAGGAACCGATCACGATCAAATTCCAGGGCGCCCGCCTGAAGGAAGTGTTCGAGTTGCTCTCCAAGAGTTACGGCATCAATATCTTATTCGATCGGGACGTGCGCGACGATCCGGTCACCGTCTTCCTCAAGGACGCCTCGTTTCCCCAGGCGGTGAACCTGATCCTGGCCACCAACAATCTGTTCATGAAGCGGATCAATGAGAAAACGATTCTGATCGCGCCCAAGACCAAGGCCAAGGCGAACCAGTACGAAGATCTGCAGATCCGCACCTTTTACATGTCGGTGGTGCCGGCCAAGGAGATGGTCAACCTGCTGCGGACGATGCTGGACACGCGGCGCGTGTTCGTCAACAACGATTTGAACGCCATCGTCATGCGGGACTCGACCGACAAGCTCGACCTGGCGGCCAAGATCATCGCGGCGAACGACCGGGCGGTGGCCGAGGTGATGTTCGATGTGGAAGTCATCGAGGTGGATCGGACGAAACTGCTCACGTACGGGTGGCAGTTGGTGCCGAGCAATACGGTCTCGGGCGGCATCGGGCCGCCTGGGGCCACGGCTCCCGGCGGGACCATGACGTTGAACCAGCTCACCAAGTTGACCAACAGCAACGTCTTCCTGACGCTGCCCACGGTGGTGGTGGATCTGATCAAGCAGGATTCCGACGCCCAGACCCTGGTCAATCCACGGTTGCGGGTGCTCAACGGCGGCACGGCAAAAATCAACGTCGGCGACAAGGTGCCGATTCTGCTCAGCACGTCCAGCTCCAACAGCGGCACGGCGACGACGGTGGGGGGCACCACGGTCACGACGTCGACGGAGTACAAGGACACCGGCATCAAGGTGAGCATTGAGCCGATCATTTATCTGAACAATGACGTGCGGATGAAACTCAGCCTTGATGTGACGACGCTGGGCGACTTGGTTCCGGAAACCAAACAGTTCAAATTTGGCAACCGGACGGCTGAGACGACCCTCAATGTGCACGACGGGGAGACGGTGGTCATCGGTGGCTTGATCGGTGATCAGGATCGGACATCGGCCAACAAGATCCCCGTGCTGGGTGATCTTCCGTTCCTTGGCAAATTGTTTTCTCATACCCAGCAGCAAAAGGTGAAAACCGATCTGATCATGACCATCACGCCGCACGTGGTCCGACGACTGGAACCGCCCGGCGACGATCTGCTGGCCTTCTGGTCGGGGACGGAAGAGGCCTATTCGACCGCCCCGCTCTTCTCCGGGCTGTCGTTCGGCGGGGCATCGGGTGGTGGGGGCGGTTCGGGCGGGGATTCGGGCGAGTTTGTCCAGCCGCCGCCGATGTTCGAACCGCCGCCGATGCCGGAACCGCCTGTCCAGCAGGAGGTGCCGGTGCCTCCGATGCCTCCGCCTCCTGTTCGAACGCCGCCGCCCTTTCCCTCGGGCGCCTATCTGCCTGGTCTGTCGCCGCCCGCTCCGAGCGCGATGATCCGCGTGGCGCCGGAGCAACTCTCGGTGGCCGAAGGCCAGCAGGCGAACATGATCATCCGGGCGGATGCGGTGTCGGGCTTGTCCGAGGCCGAGTTTGTCGTGACCTACGATCCCGCCGTGCTGGAATTTGATCATGCGGTTGAAGGCGGGTTGTTGAGCCAGCAGGGGTGGGCCACGTCGTTTTCCGCGATTCCCTCGTCCGAACCCGGCCAAATTGATCTGCGCATCACCCGTCTGTCGGACGTGCGCGGCGCGCAAGGCTCGGGCGTGCTCTGCACCCTGGTGTTTCGAAGCAAGGCCTCGGGTGCGTCATCGGTCACGGTGGAGCCGGGCGCGTTCACCGGCCCCGATCATGCGCCGGTGTCGGTGACGGCCCGCCGCGGAGTCGTCGTTGTTCGGTAGGTGTGTGAGCAGCCCTGTCGTGGGAATTGCGGTCCGCCGATCGGTGGCCGACCGTGCCGCCCGCGCACACTAAGCGGACGTTGTCCTTGCGGAGCGCAATGATCGGCCGGCGACGGCAACGCTGGAATTCCGTGCAGGGAATCCTCCCCTCCTGTTCCCCCGGTCGTCGATTGGTCGTCCGGCTCATTGCGGGCGCCCGGGGCGTGACCCTCCTTGAGCTGATGGTGACGCTGGCGATTCTACTGGTGCTGGCCACCGTTGCCATGCCGTTGGTCAAAATGAACACCAAGCGGGTGCGCGAACTCGAATTGC
The DNA here is from genome assembly GCA_016201765.1 of Nitrospirota bacterium. Taxonomy (GTDB): domain Bacteria; phylum Nitrospirota; class Nitrospiria; order JACQCE01; family JACQCE01; genus JACQCE01. Next base: position 16,566 of record JACQCE010000084.1, on the reverse strand, counting down.
GCCAGGACCTGCGCACCGTCCGTCAAGCCATCGACCAGTTTCACCTCGATTGGAACCGGGCCGGCAACCAGCTGTTGGGGGAGTTGTGCAAGGTCAACCAATTGACCTGCAAGGATGTCAGCAGCGATTTTGGCTACCCTAAAACGCTTGAGACGCTGCTGGAAGTCAAATTGTCCGGAGAACAGGCCACCGTAAACGGCCTCGACATCAGGCGCTATCTGCGGGCCATTCCCATCGATCCCATAACGCAAACGCGCGAGTGGGGACTGCGCTGCTATCGTGACGACCCCGATGCGGCATCCTGGTGCGGGGATGATGTCTATGACCTTCATACCACCAGCGAAGACACGGCATTGGACGACACCCCGTATCGAACGTGGTGATCGGCCCCTGCCACACAGAGGAGGAGAGCACCATGCCGACCGTTCAGCAATTGGAGCAACGCCTGAATCGCCTGACCCGAAAACTGACCGCCGCGCCTGCGGGCGGCGGTGACGGGGCCGTTTTCCGTCTGATGCATAAGCGGCAGCGCCGGTTGCAACGAAAGCTCCGGCGCGCGCGGCCATCACCGTCCGGGGGGCCGCCGGCCAGTCAGAAGGCCCAGGCGGCTCCACCGGAGGCGCCGGAGGGAAAGTAATAAGAGGACGGACCGGTTGTGGCGGATCTGAAATCGCATGGACGCGGCCGGGCATTGAGCCGTGTTGGCAGCCGGGATGGCGGTCGGGATGGCGGACGGCCGATGGGGGTGATCGTATTCGGTTCCGCCGTGATGGCGGTGGCCGTTGCCCTTGTGCTTGGCCAGTTCATGATCTGGCGGAACGGTCCTCCGTCAACCGCGCTGGCCGTCGTGATGGGCCTGCTCTGGTTTGCCGCCGCTGGATGGCTGGTGTGGCGGGGGCTTCAACGGGGCTATTTTTCTCCAAGGCGGCGCGGCGCGCTCTTCCTGATGGCCCTGCCGATGGTGCAGGAGTGGTTGTTTCGCTGGGCCTCCGCTGACGGCACGACCCCGGCCCTGATCATCTATCCGTTGCTGACCCTGGGGGCGTCGCTGGTGCTGCCCCTTCGCTGGTTTCAGGTGGTCGTGGCGGCGGCGCTCTGTGCCGCCTTCCTGTGGTTGCTGAACGTGCACGGCTGGACCGCGTTTCCAATCTGGCAGGGGGTGTTGTTGATCGGGCTCACGCAGGGCGTGCCCTTGATCGTCTGGCGGAGGCTGGAGTCGCTGCGCCGGCAGACGGCGCGCGCGGCCTCCGTCTTGGAGGAGCAGCAACAACGGGAGCGGTTCTTCGATCCCGCGCAGGCGCCGCCGCTGCTGTTTCAAACCCCTCAGGAGGAGCAGGCCGCGTGGCTGCGGGTCCGCTTTCGGGAGCGGGGGCGCCAATTGCTGGGCCTGCTCAAGCAGGCCATCCCGCAGGCGCGCAGCTGCGTGCTGTTTCTCTATCAGCCCGGCGACGACCGGCTGCACCTGGAACTGTGCGTGGGGGGGGCTGCGAAGGACTATCGCGACGAATGGTCCGTGGCCGTGGGTCATGGGCCGATCGGATGGGCCGCCAAGGAGCGCAAACCCTGCCTCTACGGCCGGCTGGATCCGACCCGGCAATTGCCGGACTACTATCGTATCCCGGCCGCCGTCCGGTCGCTGCTGGTGATGCCGATGATGGCGGAGGGCCGGTTGGAAGGCGTGCTCTGTGTCGACAGCCAGCGCACGGGGGTGTTGGGCGACCGGGAGGAGCAACTCCTGCTCCAGACGGCCGGCTGCCTGCGGGCCCAACTGGAGGATTTGCGGCAGCAGCGGCGCATGGCGGAGAAAGGGGGCGAAATTTCCCGGCTGCTGGAGGCGAGCCAGCTGCTCAACTCGCGGCTCGATCTGCAGCATCGTCTCGAAACGATGACCGGGTTGACCCAAAAGCTCGTCCAGGCGGATACGAGCATCCTCTGTCTGCTTGACGAGGGGGAGCGGCGCGCGGAGGTTCGCGTGGCCGAGGGCCAGCACAAGGAACGCGCCCTCAATCAAACCTTCGCCCTGACGGACGGCCTGGTCAGTCTGGTGGTGAAAAACCGCCAGCCGGTCCTGCTGTCGCACCTGTCGGATGAGCAGCCGACCCGGTTTTTCCCGTCGAAATCGAAGCTTCGGCTGCCCGCGCGATCGTTCCTCGGTCTTCCGCTGATCGCGCAGGATCGCGTGATCGGCCTGCTCTTGTGTCTGTCCGATGTGCCGTCGGCCTTTACCGCCACCCACCAGCATCTGCTGTCGATTCTCTGCAACCAGGCCGCCCAGGCGATCACCGACGCCCAGCTCCATGAAGAGGTGGAGCGGCTGGCCTCCATCGACGGGTTGACGGCCATTCTGAATCACCGGGCCTTCCACGGCCGGCTGCATTATGAGTGGGAGCAGGCGCAGCGCCACGGCGAATCCCTCGCGTTGATGATGATCGATCTGGATCACTTCAAGCGGATCAACGACACCCACGGCCACCAGGCCGGGGACCGCATCCTCAAGCAGGTGGCCGCGTTGCTCAAGCAACTGGCGCGGAAGGTGGACACGGTGGGGCGTTACGGCGGGGAGGAATTTGCCGTGCTGCTGCCCAAGACCTCCGCCGCGCAGGCGGCCAAGATGGCGGAGCGGATCCGGAAGGTGATTGAACGGGGACGATTCGGCCTGGCAGGGGTGGCCATTCCGGTGACGCTGAGCATCGGGATTGCGTCGGCGCCGACCGATGCCGCCGGTCCCGATCAACTGGTCAGCGTGGCGGACAAGGCGCTTTATGGCGCCAAGGCCCAGGGGCGCAACCGCGTGGTGCTCTATGCCGACCTCCCGTCGGCACTGGCGCGGTCTTCCTAGTCGATTACCGTGATTCGCCGTTCTCCCGGATTTGCTGTTTGATCCGGTCGATGGTATCGATCGACGACGGACCGAACGTGCGCGCCTCCTTCAAGCGCGCCAGCTCCCGTTCGATCGGCCGTAAACGGGCCAGCGAATTTTTTTCATCCAGCTGAAGGGCCGACTGAAACGAGCGCTGCGCGCTGGCCAGCGCCTCGCGGGCCATGCCGAAATTCTGGTGTTCGATGTGGGTCTGGGCGGTCGTCAGCGCGTCGCGCATTTCGAGCAGGTGGCCGCGCATGCGCGCGACCGTCACGTGCCGTTCCAGTTCCACCGTCCGCCGCGCCATCTCATCCTTGAGCTGCTGCAGATTCTGCTGCACGCTCCGCTGTTCGCGGCCGCCGGCCAGGTAGCCGGCCCCGAACGCGGCCAGCAGCAACACCCCCATTAACAGCCATCTCGCCATCAGTCGATACCCCAGCCTTTGTGGTGGTCGCCCCTTTATACCACAAAATCTATTGACAAGGCAGGTGTTCTATGACAAAGTACCGCCACCCGGCATGTATCAACAGTTTTTCCAGTTTCGCCGCCTCCCGTTTCAATCCACCCCGGACCCGCACTTCTTTTTTTTCACGACCCGCCACGAAGAGGCGTTCAACCAGGCGCTCTACACCGTCAGGGAGCGCAAAGGTTTCATGGTGCTGACCGGCGAGGTCGGCACGGGGAAGACCACCCTCTCCCGCCTGCTCATCGAGCAATTGGGGCCGCGCGTCAAGAGCGCCCTGGTCTTCAACCCGAACCTGACGACCGTCGAACTGCTCCAGTCGATCAACCATGATTTCGGCGTGGGCGATCAGAGTTATTCGAAAAAAATTCTGACGGACGGGCTCAACCAGTTCTTGCTCGAGCAGCTCATGCAGGGCGGCAACGCCGCGCTGATCGTTGATGAGGCGCAGACGCTGTCGGTGGAGTGTCTGGAGGAGATCCGGCTGCTGTCGAACCTCGAAACGTCCCGGGCCAAACTGCTGCAGATTCTGCTGGTCGGCCAGCCGGAGCTGCTGGACAAGCTGGAACTGCCGCAGCTCCGCCAGCTCAACCAGCGCATTGTCGTTCGCGCCCGTTTGACGCCGCTGGAGTCGCAGGAGGTGGCCGATTACATCCAGTACCGGTTGTGGCGGGCCGGCGGCCGCGAAGCGGTCCACTTCGAGCCCGCCGCGTTGGAGCTGGTGTATCGTTACTCCGGCGGGGTGCCCAGGCTGATCAATGCGCTCTGCGACCGGGCGCTGCTGGCCGCGTACGTGCGCGGCACCCGGCTGATTTCCGGCTATCTGATGAGCCAGGCCGTCGGCGAGTTGACGCCCATTCTGCCGGTGACGGAGCCGCCCCCTTCCTACCTGACGCAGGAGACGCCGATCCAGCCCGTTCGACGCCGGTCCGATCCGATGCTGCGCGTGGCCGTCATCGGACTCGTCTCGCTGCTGGCCGGATTGGGCGGCATGTGGTGGAAGACGGGTTCCCTCGAACAGCGGTTTCCGCCCGCACTCATGGCCCGCGAACAGTCTGAGCCACTCCTGCCCCTCGCCCCTCCGCTGCCGTCCATCAGCGACCTGGCCGCCCATCCGATTCCGCCGCCCACACAGACGACCACGCAGGCGCCCGGTCAAATACTCAACCTCCTTCCTTCGACGGATGACGTCGAAGACCCGTGGTTACGGCAACCCCTGACCGGACAGGCACCATCACCCCGGCAGGAAGCTTCGCAGGAAGCCCTGCCGCTTGCTCCGACTCCCGCGGCGCCGGAACGTTTTTCCCCGGCGCTTCCCGAGCCGCCGTCACCGGCTGCCGTCACCCCTTCAGATCCCATCGCCACGGCGGACAGTCCGATGCGCCCACTTCCCTCCCTGACATCGATGATCCGCCTTCCCCTGCTGCCGGCTGAAGTGATGGTCGCCGCGCCGCGCGCGCCATCGCTTGAGATCCCGAAGGCGTCGGACACGTCCCCGGCCGACCGGCTGCGTGTGGCATTGAAAGCGGATCACGTGCGGACGGACCAGGCGGCTTCGGTCCCGGCCGATGTGCGGACCGTCGACGCGCGCCGGGAGACGGCGTCGGCGCTTCGCGCCGAGACCGCTCCGGACCCCGCGCCGGAACGGGCATGGTTTGTGGATGACGATGAGGTGATTCGCGTTGGGAAGAGCGGCTCGCCCGAACTCATGGAGCGGGCGGCCCTGCTGATGCTGCTGCGCCAGTGGGGGGCGGTGCCCGACTGGCCGCCGAAGGAACCGGGCGGCGTGTTGAGTCTTGATCCGGAGGCGCTGGCCGGCGGGCGGCGGCTGGAATTGCTGCAGGCGCCGCTGACCGTCCAGGAGCTGCTGAAGCTGGATTATCCCGCGATCGTCATGAGAAAGGGCGACGCGCCGGGCGAACCGCCGCGCCCCGTCGTGATCAGCCGGGTCGTCGCCGGCCGGGTCGTGCTGCTTGACCCCGGGGTGGGATTTCTCTCCCGACCGGCCGACACGATCGAGCGGGAGTTGACGGGCGTGGTCCGGCTCTACTGGCGTCCGCTGAACGGCTGGCGGTGGCCGGGGCCGATCAACGGGGAGGACCCGGTGGTCCGGTGGCTGCAGCGCCAGTTGCGCGAGCGGCGCATCTATCATGGGCGCGTGGACGGACTGGTGGGGCCGGACACGGAGCAGGCGTTGCGGCAGTTGGCCGCCCAACGGGGCCTGACCGTCGCGCCGGCCGATCCGCTGATCGATCTCTTCATCTCGCAGGTGCTGGCCCCCCCGGATTTTCCCCACCTCTTTCTGTCCGATCCCGGGCTGCCTCGGTCCGCCGGACAGACCGGTGTGGGAACGGCGCCCAGGCGCGGAGCGACTTCCGGCTGACCGCCGCGCCGCCGTCCGTTCTTTTCGTTGATTTTCCCCGCCCCTGGTTGACTTGACATTCATCCGACAGCGAGGAATAATGGGGATCGGGGAATCTCGCCAATGACATCACATCGTCTGAACATAGTCTGGTGGCATTGGCGGCAACGCCTGCTGACCGTCGGGGTCCTGGCGGCCGCGGCCTATCTGGCCGCCGACGCCGCCAATCTCTTGATGGGGGCGACGATCGAAGCCTCCATGCCGCCGTCGCGACCGTCCGCGAGAACGGCGGCGATCCCGCCGTCCACGGCCGATGTGGACGCTATTCTGCGGGGCAACCTGTTCAACCCCAATCAACGTGGTAATACGGCCGTTTCGCCGGCCGCAGCGCCGCCGGTGGTGATTGAAGCGACCCATCACCTTGTGGGCACCGTGACGGGCGGAGGCGACTTCGGCTTCGCCGTGCTGGAGGAGAAAAGCAACAGCGCCCAGAATCTCTACCGCGTCGGCGATCTGCTGCCCGGCGGCGCGCAACTGGTCGGCATCGAACGCTATGCCATCACGATCCGCGTGGGCGGGGCGTTGCAGCAACTCGCCGTGCAGGAGGAGGTGCCCGGGGCGGCGCCGGCCGGCGGCCCGTCCGCGGCGGCGGGCGGGGTGCGGGAAGTGGCGGCGAATCATTGGCTCATCGACCGGGGCAAGATCGAAGCCGCGCTCGCCAATCTTCCGAAACTGCTGACCCAGGCCCGTCTGATTCCGAATTTCATCGGCGGAAAGGCCAACGGGTTTCAGGTGCTCAGCATGCAACCCGGCAGCTTTTTCACCGAGATCGGCCTCAAGGAAGGCGATGTGCTCCAGCGGATTAACGGCGTCGAGGTGAATGATCCGCAAAACCTGCTCAAAGCGTTTGAACAGCTCCGGAATGAAGCCGCCATCAACGTCGATCTGCAACGGCGGTCCCAGCCCGTTACGCTCGCGTATGAAATTCACTAAACTGTTGCTGGCGGTCCTGCTGGTGTGGGGAATGGGGCAGGGCCGGACGGCCTTGGCCGCGCTGCCCGAAGGGACGGCGCCGGCCGCCCAGTGGGTGACGATCGATTTCACCAACGTCGAGCTGCCCATCTTCGTCAAATTCATCAGCGAACTGATCGGAAAAAATTTCGTCATCGATGAGAAAGTCAAGGGCAAGGTCACCATTTACTCGCCGGCGAAGATTTCCGTGCAAAAGGCCTACCATGTGTTTGAGGCGGTGCTGGAATTGAAGGGGTTCCGGGCCGTCCCGAACGGGGAGATCATCCAGATCGTGCCGACGGCCGAGAGCGTGCCGGATCGCAATCTCTACATCTACGCGTTGGAAAACGCGACGGCCGAGGACGTCGCCAAGCTGCTGGGTGGTCTGCAGCAGGCGCCCCGCCCCCCCGGCGGCGTGACGCAACGCGTCTCATCGACGGGGAACCGGTTCGAGGGCCCCATCCAGGTGGCCGCGGACAAGTCGACCAATTCCCTGATCGTCACCGCGTCTCAGAGCGATTACGACACCCTGACCAAGATCATCCGGCAGCTGGATGTGAAGCGGCGGCAGGTCTACGTGGAGGCCGTGATCATGGAGGTCGGCCTCGATCGGTTGAAAGAATTGGGAATGGATGTGACCGCGTTGTTCGGTTACACCGATGCCTCCTCCAATCTGACGGTCATCGGCGGAGCCAACCAGCCCCCGGAGGATCTGTTCAATCTGGTCAACCTGCCGTCCGGTATCTCGATTCAACCGATTAATATTCGGGCTGCGCTCCACGCGCTCCAGACCATGTCCGACGTCAATATCCTCTCCACCCCCCAGTTGCTGGCCAGCGACAACAAGGAGGCGGAAATCATCGTCGGAGAGAACCGCCCGTTCCCCAGCGGCCAGAGCGAAACGAGCGGGGGAACCGTGCTCACCAAGATCGAGCGCAAGGACGTCGGCGTGACGCTGCGGCTGACACCGCACATCATGGTGGATGAGGTCGTCAAGCTGGATCTGTTTCAGGAGATTTCGACCGTCCAGGAGTCGGTGAGCCAGCAGGTGGGGACGCTGGCCGTCGGGCCGACGACCACCAAGCGCTCCGCGACGACGACCATCATCGTGAACAGCCGCCAGACCGTCGTGATCGGCGGATTGATTCGAAACGATCAGCTCATCTCGCAGCGGAAAATTCCGCTGCTCGGCGACATTCCGGTGTTGGGGTGGCTGTTCAAGTTCCGGTCCAACAGAACCCTGAAAACCAACCTGATGATTTTTTTGACGCCCTACATCGTCAAAGACCAGTCGGACTTGACGGCGATCAAGGAGCGGAAGCAGGGGGAAACCGGCGACTTCCTCACGCAGGAGCAGGTGGAACACCGCGAGCGCTATGATCCCATTCTGTTGCAGGGCGGAAACGACTCCGTCGTGCGGTAGCGGCATGGCGGTGGAGTTGCAGAAACGGCTGGGTGAGCTGCTCCGGGAGATGGCCGGCGTCACGGAGGCCCAGTTGGATCACGCGCTCGCGCAGCAGCGCGAAAGCGGCGCCCCCATCGGGGAAATCCTGATCAAGCTGCGCTACGCGACCCGCGAACAGTTTTTGGAGGCGCTGGGGCGTCAGTTCGACCTGCCCGTGCTCCCCGTGCTGCCCCGCGCGTCGGTCAACAGCGCGCTGCTGGCCAAGATTCCCCTCTCATTTGCCAAACGCTACGAGCTGGTGCCGCTGGTCGAAGAGCACGGTCAGGTGCCGGTGGCCATCGCCAATCCCCTCAACCTGCAGGTGATCGACGACGTCCGGTTGCTGACCGGCGTGCCGGTGACGCCGGTGCTGGCCTCATCGGAAGCGATCGCGGACGTCCTCCATGCCCTGTACGAACAGGCCCAGGAAACGGCCCAGGACGTCATCGAAGATTTCGACAGCGCCCGCCTGAGCCAGCTCGCCGAATCGATCGAGGAGACGACCGACCTCCTGACCGCGACGGAGGACGCGCCGATCATCCGTTTACTCAACTCGCTGATGTTCAGGGCGGTGAAGGAGCGGGCCAGCGACATTCACATCGAGCCGTACGAACGGGAGGTGGTGGTGCGCTACCGCATCGACGGCGTGCTGCACAACGTGCTCACGCCGCCCAAGCGGGTGCACGCCGCGTTGATTTCCAGGGTCAAAATCATGGCGGGACTGGACATCGCTGAACGGCGGACGCCGCAGGACGGCCGGATCGGCATCCGAATCGGCGACCGGGAGGTGGACATCCGCGTCTCGATCATTCCGGTCGCCAACGGCGAACGGGCGGTGCTGCGGCTCCTGGACAAGGAGCATTTGCTGCTCGATCTGAACCTGCTGGGTCTTCCGCCGGCGCAGCGGGCGCGGTTTGATCAGTTGATCCGCCTGCCCCACGGCATCCTGCTGGTGACGGGCCCGACGGGCAGCGGCAAAACGACCACGCTCTACGCCGCGTTGAGCCAGATCAACTCGCCGGACAAGAACATCCTGACCATCGAAGATCCGATTGAATACCAGCTCAAGGGCATCGGTCAGATGCAGATCAATCCCAAGATCAACCTGACCTTTGCCAGCAGCCTGCGGTCGATTCTGCGCCAGGACCCCGACGTGATTCTGGTCGGCGAAATCCGCGACGCGGAAACGGCGGAGATCTCCATCCACGCGGCGCTGACCGGCCATCTGGTCTTCTCCACGCTGCACACCAACGACGCCGCCGGCGCGGTGACGCGGATGGTCGACATGGGGATCGAGCCCTTCCTGGTCGCCTCGTCGGTGGTCGCCATCGTGGCCCAGCGGCTGGTGCGGACGATCTGCTCGGCCTGCCGGCAGTCGTATGCCCCGGCGCCCGAAGAGCTGGCCCGTCTGGGGCTGGGCCGTCCGGATGGACGACCGGTCACGCTGGCCCGCGGCGCGGGCTGCCCCACCTGCGGCGGCAGCGGCTACCGGGGCCGCGTGGCGATTTATGAAATCCTCGTGGTGGACGATCAGATCCGACGGCTGATCATGGCCAAGGCGGATGCGGGGGCCATCAACGAGGCCGCCGTGGCGGCCGGGATGCGGACGTTGCGGTCCGACGGCATGGAGAAGGTGCTTCAGGGCGTGACCACGGCCGAAGAGGTGTTGAGGGTGACGCAGCAGCAGGTGGTTTGACGCGGCAGTCTGGCTCTCGTCGCAGACGAGCCAGTCCAACGATTCACCCGATGATTCCCAAATAATATAATGAGCGTGTACGAATACAAAGGGCTGACCCCCGAAGGGCGCGCCGTCAGCGGCGTCATCGATGCGGACAGCCCCCGGCTGGCCCGGTCCAAATTGCGCAAGACCGGCATTTTCCCCACCGATGTCTTGGAGAGCGACGCGCCCGCCGCAGCGCCGGACGGCCGGGGGGCGCAGGGAACGCCGCTGACCGAGGCGGGCCGGCAGCCGGCGGTTCACCTGTTCGAACGGTGGGGGCGCTGGCGGCGGTCGCATCTGTCGTTGCCGGAGCTGTCGGTGATGACCCGGCAATTGAGCACGATGATCGGCGCCGGCCTGCCGCTCATGGACGGATTGACCTCGCTCATCGAACAGATCGACCGGCAACAGGCCCGCAAAATCTGGATCGGCGTCCGGGAGGGGGTCAAGGAAGGGGCGTCGCTGGCCGACGCGTTGAGCCTCCATCCGGATGTCTTTTCGTCGCTCTATTTGAACATGGTCCGCTCCGGGGAGCAGAGCGGCACGCTGGGGGTGATGTTGCTGCGGCTGGCCGAAATGCTCGAATACCAGGCCCGGTTGCGGAGCCGCATCCTTGCGGCCGTCACCTATCCGGTCGTGCTGCTGGTCGTGAGCCTGTCGATTCTGTTCTTTCTGATCCTGTTTGTCATGCCGCAGATCGCCCAGGTGTTTACCGACGTGCATCAGGCCCTGCCCCTGCCGACGCAGATCCTGTTGGGAACCAGTCAGTGGCTTCGCGACTATTGGTGGGCGCTGGCGCTGCTTCTGGCCGGGGGGCTGATGTGGGCCCAACGCGCCCTGTCGTCGCCTGAAGGCCGTTTGCGGCGCGACCGGTGGCTGTTGAAGCTGCCGATCTTCGGCCGCCTGGCCGGCATGGTGGCGCTCTCCCGGTTTGCCCTGACGCTGAGCACGCTCCTGGCGTCGGGCATCCCGTTGCTCCGGGCGCTGGGCATCGTCAAGGGCGTGGTGGGCAACATGGTGCTGGAGGGGGCGATCGAGGAGGCGGCGCACAACATCCGGGAAGGCGAGAGCATTGCCGGCCCTTTGCAGCGCAGCGGCCTGTTCCCCGGTTTCGTCATTCAAATGATCGCGGTCGGCGAGCGGAGCGGCGAGTTGACCCAGATGCTCAAAAAAGTCGCCGACGCGTACGATCATCAGGTGGAGACGACGGTCGGGGTGCTGACCTCGTTGCTCACGCCGGTGTTGATCCTGTTTATGGGGGGCATCGTCATGATCATCGTGCTGTCGGTGTTGCTGCCGATTTTCGATATGAGCCAAACGGTGAGGTAGACGCGCATGAAGCAAGACGGGAAAGGTCAGGACGGGTTCACGCTCATCGAGCTGATGGTGGTGATCACCATTCTGGCGCTGCTGGTCGCCCTCGTTGCGCCCAAGCTGGTCGGACGCACGGATGAGGCGAGAGTGACGGCGGCCAAGGCGCAGATGAAGAACATCGAAAGCGCGCTGGAACTCTACAAGCTGGACAACGGCGTCTATCCGACCACGGAACAGGGGCTGGAGGCGCTGGTGACCGAGCCGACCTCGACGCCGCAGCCGATGAACTGGAAAAAGGGCGGCTACCTGCCCAAGGTGCCGGTCGATCCGTGGAAGCGGCCCTACATCTACCTGAGCCCCGGCATTCGAAACCCCGAGTATGACCTGCTGTCCTACGGCGCCGACGGCGAAGCCGGCGGGGAGGGGACGAGCCGGGATCTCAACAGCCAGGATTTAGATTAAGATGGAGAGGGGAATTTTCGATTTTCGAATGAAGCACAAGAGAAATTATCCCCAGTGGGTCTTCGGACCAGCCGGCTTTACGCTGATCGAGCTCGTGGTTGTGATGGCGCTGATCGTCCTGCTCGTCGGGATTGCCTATCCGGTGCTGGAGCATTGGACGGAGGGCTCATTGCGCAAAGCGGGCCGACAGATGACGGCCGAGATCGAACGGCTGTATGAGCGCGCCGTGGTCACCCGTCAGATTTACCGGCTTCGCGTGGACATCGGCACCGAGCGATACCAACCGGAGGTGCTGCAACAGGTCGACAACGCCATGGTCTTCGTGCCGCTTGACGACACGGAAACGCTGCCGGCCGGCGTGCGGTTTCACGATCTGGTCACGGCGCAACGGGAAAAGATCACCGACGGCGAGGCCGCGCTCTATTTCTATCCCATCGGCCGGCTGGATGCCGTGATCCTCCATCTGGAACAACGGAACGGCATGCAGTCGGAGGGCGTGCTGTCGGTGGTGCCCCATCCCCTGACGGGGCGCGTCACGGTGTCCACGGGGGAGGTGGAGTTCGGGTCGTGAGAAAGTTGAAAGTTGAAAGTGGAGAGTGGAGAGTGGAAAGTGGAAAGTGGAAAGTGGGACAGCATAGTTCCCGGCATTCCTCCGGTTTTACGCTGCTGGAGATCATGGTGGCGGTGGCCGTGCTGGCCGTGGCGTTGATCGCATTGCTGACGCTGCGCAACCGCGATGTCGCCTTGCAGGCGCATGCCCGCCATCTGGTGACCGCCACGTCGCTGGCCAAGGCGAAGCTTGAAGAGCTCAGCCGGGTGGCCGAGGCGGATCGCCAGCTATCATCAGGCGATTTCGGCGAGCACTATCCGGGCTACGCCTGGAATCAACAGATGGACCCCACGCTGGTGTCCGACTGGGCCCAGTTGACCGTGACGGTCAGTTGGCCGGAGGGAGCCCGCCAGGAACAGGTCACGTTGGTCACCTATGTGCAAGAACCCACGCCACTGTAATCCGCCCGCGTTTGCGCGATCACCCGCTCCATCGGGAGGCGAGCTCCTCATCCCCCCCCGATCCCTCCGTCGGATGCGCAATGGATCTTCGTACGGTTTTACGCTGTTGGAGCTGTTGCTCGCCGTGGCGCTGCTGGCCGTGGTGGCCGCCACGGTCTTCGCCAGCTTTCGGGCGACCACGTCGGCCATCGATCGGGCGACGCTGCGGGGCGCCTCCGCGCAGGCCGCCCGGGTGGTCCTGTCGCGCCTGTCCGACGAATTGACCGCCGCGGAATGGGATGAACAACGGGATGAAACCTTCTTCACGGGCGCGACGGAGGAGCAGGGGGGGGGATCGATCGGGCGGTTGCAGTTCACCAGCCGATCGCACGTCTGGTATCCGACGCAGCCGCCGGCCGTCGAACTGGCCGTCATCAACTATCAGGCCGAGTCGGGCCCGCACGGTGTGCAATTGTGGCGGGAGGAACAATCGAATCCGTTTTTGCTCAGCGGCGGACTGGAGCGGGTGATGATGGCCGACGGGCTGGCCGGCGTGGAATTCCGGTTCTATGCCAAGGGAGAATGGGCGACCGCCTGGAACACGACCGACCGGCACGCCCTCCCTGATCTGGTGGAACTCGTGCTGACATTTGCGGAGACGGAAGGGTCACGGGAGGAGTTTCGCACCCTCGTGTCGCTTCCAACCAAGGGATTCTGATGCCGCGCCGGACCGTCGGGGTGGAGATGGGCGCGGAGGCGATCCGGCTGGTTCGTGTGACCGGCGGCCTGCGCCAGTCCAGGGTCGACGGCTGGCAGGTGCGGCCGCTGCCCCCTCCCGATCGGGTCGATCACCGGTCGGCCGTGGTGCAGGCCCTGCGCGAGCTGGCGGCGGCGGGTTGGTTCCATGCCGACCAGATCGTCCTGTCGCTCCCCGGCGATCAGGTGACCACACGGATCGTGACGGTCCCCTTTCAAGATCCGCAGAAAGTCAGCCAGGTGCTGCCCTTCGAGATCGAATCGCTCCTGCCGTTTGACCTCGACCAGGTGGTCATCAGCCCCGCGGCCCTGCAGATGACGCCGACCGGCAGCCGCGTGCTGGCTGTGGTCCTGCCCAAAAACCGGCTGACCGGCCTGCTGGAGGTCGCCGAAGAAGCGGGGATCGATCCCGCGGTCGTGGAAGTGGGTCCCTCGGCCCTGGCCCGCTGGGCCCGCGCGGTGGTTCCACCGACCACGGAATCGGGGAGCGCGCTCGCCGTGCTCGAACTGGGCGATGCATCGACCACACTGGCCGTCTGCCGCGGCGGGCGGTTGCTGCATGCCCGCACCTTGTCCGGCCGGGCCGGCCGGTCGTCGGACGGGGACAACGCATTGCTGGTCGAACTGAAACGGGCCGTGCATTTCTTCGCGTTGGAGGAGCGGACGGAGGTGACCGCGCTGCTCGTCTGCGGCGCCCGGGCCGGTGAGGCCGAGGGTTCCGGGCTGACCGGCCGGTTGAGCGGGGAGCTCGGTGCGCCATTGATCGAAGAGATTCCCTCCTGGCTCCACCCGACGGATGCGGCGGGGGAGGGCGACGCGGCGCGACCTTTCGCCCAGGCGATCGGCGCGGCGCTGCGGTCGCCGGAGGAATCATTCAATTTCCGCCAGGCGGAGTTCCGGTCGCCGCTGGAGCGCAGTCGCGCCCGTCGGCGCTCGGTCGGTCTGATCGCCGCGCTGACGGTGCTCGCCCTGCTGGCCGGCGCGGATCTATTCGCCCATTATTATCTGAAAGCGCGGGCCTACTCCGCGCTCAAAGCGGAGCAGCGGGCGCTGTTCAGCCGCACCTTCACGGACGTGCGGGGCGTGGTCAATGAGCTGGAGCAGGCCAGGAGCGCGATGCAGACGCTCAGCCGCCGCGCCGCCTTTCTCGGCGAAGGGGAGCCCGGCGCCTTGCTGGTGCTGGACCGCCTGACGCAGGCCTTGCAGGCGCTGCCGGAGTTGAAGGTGGACCGGATCACGATCGCCGGCGCCGACGTCCGGTTTGAAGGCGAGGTCGGGTCGTTCGAGGCGGTCGACCGGGTCAAGGAATTGTTGCGGCAGGTGGAGTCGGCGTCGCAGGTGGCGATCAGCGACGCGCGGATGAGCGCGGATCAGCAGCACGTGCGCTTCAAGGTGGAACTGAACTTTGCGCCGCCGGTCGCGCCGGCGGGGAACACCGGATGACGACGGCCGGCGAAATGTGGCGGCGGCTTTCCTGGCGGGAACAGCTGGTGCTCGGCTGGGGCGCGGTGATCGTGGCCGGCCTGCTGGTCTATATGCTCGGGATCGATCCCCTGCTGCAGCAGATGGCCATGCTGGACCGGTTGATCCCGCAGAAGCAGAAGGAGCTGGAGCAGCTGGCCCGATTGCAGGAGGAGTACGGCCGGCTCCGCGGGGAGGTGGACAGGGCCGTGGGATCGCAGGCGGCCGATTTCTCCCTCTCGACCTTTGTGGAAAAGACGGTGCTGGAGAAAGTCGGCAAACCCCATCTGGCCGGGATCAAACCGCAGCCGGAGTCGTCCTTTGAGCGCTATCAGGAACTCGCCGTGGAGGTGCGGCTGGAACAGGTGACGCTTGGACAGATCACGGCGTTTCTTTCCGGGCTGGAGCAGCCGACGGAGCGGTTGCGCACCAAGCGGCTGGAGATCAAGAGCCGGTTCAACGAGCCCGATCTGCTTGACGCCGCGATCACCGTGGCCGTGTATCAGATGAAGGAAGGGCAGATGAAGGAAGGGCAACTGAAGGCCGGCCAGCCGAACGCTCCGGCGCCGAATCCGGCGGCGGAACCCGGTCAACCCAGGCCGTTGTAGGGTTACTGCTCGGTGACGGTGGCGGAGAAGTTGGGGGGACCGATTCCAAAACAGGGTGTCTGCGGGGGAGGCCGGATCGGTTTCATCATAGAAAAAGAGATTTTGAATCTTGGTTGTGAGCGTGATGATGAAATTGGCATCCGTGCTGGAATCGACGACGATGTGCGGGATGCCGATCGTCACGGTGGGGTAGTCAGTGGGATCAGTGGGAAAGTGCGTCATGTCAACCTGGTAGGGAGTGCCGGCGTCTTCGCAGGCGGCCCGCGTGCTGCAGCGACTGCCGTCGGCGGGGTTGATCCACCGCAGGTCACGACCGCCGGCGCCGAGCGCTGTGGGATCGGCGTCCGTCTCCGGCGGCACGGTCATGTCGCTGTCACTGATCAACTGGTCATGGGCCGTGACGGTCGGGCTGTTGGTGGCGAGCGGTTCGATATAATTTTGAAAATAGGTCCGCAACCGGCGGATATGGGTGGCGGTGGAATCAGCGACCTCGATCGCCGTTTCATAAAAAACGACCTTCAGCTCGAGCGTGTCATAGGTGCCGATGCCCAGATCATTATTATTGTCGGGGGGAACCGTGATCTTGGTGGGGCTGTTATACAGTCGAATGAAGAGTGCATCGTCGGGATCGCCTTTATCGAAAATCGTGAAGCTGACGCCCGAGCCGGTCAATGTGGCGCTCTGAATGGCCATGGCGAAGCCGGTCGGCGTCAGTTTGTTGTCGTTCCAGCTGTCACCGCTGCCGTCGCCGTTGTCGCCGGCCGTATTCTTCGTGCCGGTGGCGAACTGCGCCTGCAACGTCACCTTGCCGCCCTTGCCGCAACCGGCCATGAGCGCCACGGCCGTCAACAGGAGGACGGCCCCGAGCCGGGCGGAGAGTTCACGAGAACGTGACGCGGACATGCGGGCGCAGTATAGCAAAGAGCCGGTCGACGCCACAAGCGCGCGGCGTCGGTTCGAGTGGACGGGCCGGGCGGGGCGGTCGGAACGCGGCGCGGCGCTGCTCCTGGCGCTGCTGGTCGTGGCGCTGCTCATGACGCTGGTCCTGGAGTTCGACCGGTCGGTCCGCCTGGAGCACCGGGCGGCCGGCAATTATCGCGACGCCACGGCGGCGT
>JACQCE010000083.1 GCA_016201765.1 Nitrospirota bacterium | reverse complement strand
CCGGGCTCTTGTCGGGCGAGACAAAGTAGAATGTGTCTTTAACCATGGAGATTTTCTCCTTGGGCACTCCGGCCCGGCCAAACCGCTCGATGATGTGAGTCTCCACACCCCACGTCATGGGACTGACGAAGCCTTCCGGAGGCGGAGGCGTGAACGATGCGCTGATCTTCAGCAGCTGCGACACGAACGTCGGATCGTTTGGGATCCAGTTGCCCATCACAATACGGCCGCCGGGTTTCGTGACCCGGACCATCTCCTTCGCCACATCGAAGGGCCTGGGTGCAAACATGGCGCCGAACACAGAAATGGTCACATCAAACGAATGATCGCCGACCCCTTGCAGGTCGCACGCATCGCCTTCTTGAAATGTCAGCCGCTTGAGACCCGCCTTCGCCGCCCGTCTGTTCCCGGCCTCAACGAGGTTCCTGGCAATGTCGATGCCGACCACGTCCGCCCCCAACAGGGCCAGAGGGACCGCGGTGGTGCCATCTCCGCAGCCGAGGTCCAACACCCGCAGCGGCGGGGTGATCCCGAGGGACTTCACGACGGCTTCTCCGGATTGACGCATGAAGGCGGCAATCTCGGTAAAATCGCCTTTTTCCCACAACGCTTTGTTTGGATTCATGACGACTCCCTTCTGTCAACCCTGGTCAGAGAACAATACTCTTGAATGGGGCCTCCCCATTCATCGACGATCGCCGGATCACGGAGGCGGGGGGAAGGTCGTATCCACAACACCCGTATCGCTATACCGGACCAGCGTGAACGACTCCTGCTTTGACACATCCTGGGAATAACCGGCGGCGATGGGTTTTCCCCCCGACTGAATCACGAGGCCGAAGGCCTCGGAACCGTAGGTGATCTTTGTGTCGACCCTGCCTCCCGACCCGAATGTCCCGTCCAGAGCACCATCCGTCAGACCGTCATTGATGTACCGGGCCAGCACAAACTCACCGTACGTGCTGTTATAGGCCGATCCGGCAACCAGGATGTGTTCGACAAGTTGCGCATCGGTGTAAACACGTACCGCAAAGGCCGCCGCATCGGTCAAAATCGTCGTGGTCACCTTGCCCGTGGTGTTGAAGGTCGTGTCCAGACTGCCGGCGCTCGTATAGCGTGCCAGGGCGATCGAGCTCTGCCCGCTGGCATACGATAACCCGGCCGCCACGATCTTGCCATCACTCTGGATCGCCACCGCATAGGCCTGATCGTTGACCGTGCCGATGGCGGTGGTCACGATGCCCCCCGTACCAAAACCCGTGGCATCAAGACTGCCATCCAATAATTTGTATCGAACCGCCAAAAATTCATTCTGTGCGCCGGTATAGGCAAACCCTGCCACCACCAGGTAATCCACCGCACTGATCGTTTGGGTTGTCAGCGCAAACGCACCGGCGCTGGTCCCGACAAGTGTCGTTATGATGCCAGTCGTATTCAATACGTCACCACCATTAAAGCTAGAGTCAGGACTCCCATCCGTGTTGTAGCGAACCAGGGCCACGCGGCTGCGGATGCTGCCGGTTCCTGTGTCCTCGCTGGAATAGCCCGCCACCACGATTTCTCCGGTCGATTGAATGGCGACGGCGAACGCCCGGTCATCGATCGAGCCAATGGCGGTGGTCACCGTGCCGGTCGTATTCAAATTATCGCCCCCATTGAAACTGGTATCAGGGCTCCCATTCGCATGGTAACGGGCCACCGCAAACCGATATTGCCCCCCGATATAGGCAAACCCCGCCACAACGAGCAGGTCTCCATTGGGAGGATCCGGCTGGATGGCCACTGCTTGCGCTTGGGCATCGTCTGCGCCAATCGCAGCGGTCACGATGCCATTACACGGTTCTGTCGGCAGTGGAGGCGCTGGTGGGCATGGGTTAAACAATGTATCAAGGCCGCCATCAACGTCGCTGTAACGGGCCAGCGCAAACACATTCCTGTTCGTCGCCCCGTCATGGGCATAGCCGGCCGCGACGATTTTGCCATCTGTTTGAATGGCCACGGCCTGCGCGCGGGCCTGCGCCCCGATGGGGGTGATTACGACGGTCGAAATCCCCGGCGCCGTCAACGCGCCGCTGTTCCCGCTCTGTCCGCAGGCGAGGAGCATGGCGCCGGTCATCAGGATCACCACGAT